>DASSJA010000328.1:0-25661 GCA_035691445.1 Burkholderiales bacterium
CAAGATGCGCTCGCGCGCGGTGAGGTTGCCGGCGAGCTGGGCGCGGAAGTCGAGCGCCACCGCCTCGGGCTTGCGCGAGGAGCGCAGGTACAGCTCCTCGATGTCGCGGCGGATCTCGTTGCCCTCGACGATCTTCACCGGGGGAATGCAGATGCCTTCCTCGAAGGCGTTTTCCGCCGAGCCGCAGAAAGAAGACGGCGTGATGCCGCCGAGGTCGTACTGGTGCAGGCAGTTGGTCACCCAGCAGAAGAGCTCCCCTTTCCAGAACACCGGGCACATCAACATCACGTCCTGCTGGTGCGCGGCCCCCACCCAGGGATCGTTGGCGAGGAACATGTCGCCCTCGCGGATTCCGGGGTTGTCGCTGCGGTACTCGAGCGTCCATTTGACCTGCGTATCGGTCACGCCGGACATGTACTGCATGTACGGCCCGAAATAGACGAACTCGCCGTCTTCGGTGAGGATGGAAGGGTTCAGGTCGAGGGCGTACATGGCCACGGGCGACCCGGACAGGCGCTGGATGGTCGCCCCGTGCTCCTCGTTGACGTGCCACAGGCTGTGGCGGATCACCTCATAGGTAATGGGGTCGATTTTCTTCGCGGCCCTGGTCTGGAGCTTGAGCTTCTTCGAGATCGAAAGCTTCTTCGGAGGCACATAGCCCAGCTTGCGGCCGTCGAAGACGGCATTTCTCATCTCGCTCACCTTGGGCATGGCGTAGTCCTCACGCGGTGAAATTGATCTCGAAATTTCCGTACGCGTCGACCTTGAGCGTGCGCCCCGGGTGCACGACCACGGTGGTGTCGGTGGTCTCGACCACCGCCGGCCCCTTGATCGAGTTGCCGGACACGAGGAACGCGCCGTCGTAGATCGGCGTAGCGACGCTCTTCCTCATCTCAGCCCAATAAACGCTGCGCTTGCCGCGGCCCGCCTTCGAACCAATTTTCGAGCTGAGTTTCCCGGCGGTGGAGAGCTTCGGCCGCGGCGTCGCCGCGCTGGCGCGCAGGCGCAGCGTCACGATCTCCAGCCGCGCGTCCGCATACGAGGAACCGCGCCCATAGAGCTGCTCGTAGCGCGCGGTAAAGCGGGCGCGCAGCGGCCCCAAAAGAGCGTCCTTGACGCGTTTCTCGGGCAGCATCACCTCGACCTCGTTGATCTGTCCGCGGTGACGCATGTCCAGCGAAAATCCGAAGCGCCGCCGCGCCTTTTCGATGCCGTCCTTGTCCATCTGCGCGTCCGCCCTTTGCTCGAGCGCGGCCAGAGTCGCATTGACGCGCGCGGCATCGAACGGGCTCGCCTGGATGTCGACCTGCTCGTAGACGTGGAGGATGTCGGCGGACGCGGCGCCGAACGCGCACCAGGTGGACGCGATTTCCTTCTGCGGGATCACGACCTTCTGCACGCCCAGTTCCTTCGCGAACACCCCCGCATGCGCCGGCCCCGCGCCGCCGAAGGCGAACAGCACGAAGTCGCGAGGGTCGAAGCCTTTCTCTACGGTCATCTTGCGGATGATGTCCGCCATCTTGAACTCGGCGATACGGGCGATCCCGCCCGCTGCGTCCATCAGCGAGAGGCCGAGCGCTTCCGCGACGTGCCCTACGGACTCCAAAGCCTTCTCGCGGTCGAGCCTGATGCGGCCGCCGAGAAAATTGTCCGGGTTGATGGTGCCGAGCACCACGTCGGCGTCGGTGACGGTGGCCACCGTCCCGCCCTTGCCGTAGCAAGCGGGGCCGGGATCGGCCCCCGCGGATTCGGGGCCGACCGCGAGCGTTTTGGATCGCGCGTCGACGCGCGCGAGCGAGCCGCCGCCCGAGCCGATCGCCTGGATGTCGACCTTGGGCAGAAAGTACTCGTACTGCACCACGTTCGACACAAACGAATATTCGGGCTGGCCGCCGTGGATGATGCCCACGTCGAAGGAAGTGCCGCCCATGTCGGTGGTGATCAGGTTCGGCAGGCCCATAAGCTTGCCGAGGTACAGCGAACCGGTGACGCCCGACACCGGCCCGGAGTCGAGCGTCAAGAGCGGTGACTCCATCGCGCGGTCGACGGAGATCGAGCCGCCCCCGCACTGGGTGATCTGCAGCGGCTGCGCGTACCCCGAGGCCTTGAGCTGCCGGTCGAGATTGCCGAGGTATCGGGCCATGACCGGACCGATGTAGGCGTTCAGCGCGGTCGCGGTGGTGCGCTCGTACTCGCCCCACTTGGGGGCGATGTCGACCGAGCAGGACACGAACACGTGCGGCGCGAGCTCGCGGATCATCTCCTTCAGTCGCCGCTCGTGCGCCGGATTCCTGAACGACCACAGGAAACAGACGCCGATCGCCTCGACCTCCTGCGCGACCAGCCGCTTGATAGCGGCCTCGGCTTCCGGTTCGTTCAGCGGCACCACCACTTCGCCGAGGCAGTCGACACGCTCCGAGACACCCTCGATGAGGCGCTTGGGAACGATGGGCGCGGGCTTCTGGCTCGAAGGGAAATGCACCACCTTGGCGATATCGCGCGAGGACACGCCGCGCGAGCCGCGCATGATGTGGATCGCGTCCTCGTGTCCGCGCGTGGTGATCAGGCCGACTTTGGCGCCCTTGCGCTGGATCAGCGCGTTCGTACCGACGGTGGTCCCGTGAGTGAGCACCTCGACGTCGCGGCAAAACTGCTCGAAGGAGACGCCGAGGCGCTCCGCGGCGACCCGCATCGCGGCGAGCATGCCGTCGGCGAAATTTCGCGGCGTCGAGGACGACTTCGTGGCGGTGATCGTGCCGTCCTTGGCGAGCACCACGCAGTCGGTGAAGGTGCCCCCGATGTCCACGCCGACCAGAAGCCGCGCCACTTTTGTTTCATCCCGCTGGGTTGAGGGCGGGATGGTAGCGTATTTTTGCGCGGAACCCGGTTGCGCGCGGCTCAGCTCCGACGGCGGACCGCGCGCGGGGGCAAATGGGCTTACACTCGGGGCTTCCGACTCTCGCGGACACGACCGACCATGGCCAAACCCAACTACGCCTTCCAGCGACGTCAGAGAGACCTCGCCAAGAAGCAGAAGCAGGAGGAGAAGCGTCGGCGCAAAGCCGGTGTCCCCGATGCCCAAACCGCCGATACCGAATCGCAGCCCGTTCCCCCGACGCCCGCCGACGACACCCCGAAGACCTGAATCGGCGTAAGCTGGCGATCCTCCAACGGAAAGGAATACGACCATGGGTAACCGCGACAGGCCGCGCAGGGAGCCGAAAAAACCGAAGCAACCGAAGAAGTCGCGAGAGCGCGCGCGTGCCTGAACTTCGAGCCCCCTTCTCCTGCCCGCTCTGCGGCGCCACCTCGTGCGAGCCCGCCGTCATCACGCGCGGCGACGGGACGAGCAGCGAGGGCTGGCTCAGGTGCACCCAGTGCCGGCGCTATACGGTGAGCAACCGGCCGGGCGAGCCCTTCGTCCCCAATTACGCAAAGCGGCGTCGCTAGCAGCGATCGCAAGGCGGCCGGCGTCGCGCCGGTCTGGTCAGCAGCCCAGGCGCGGTCTACACGAGTTTGATCAGGATCCCAATGCACCATCGAGGGACGCGGCATCTCCGGCGCGCCCACGGATTCACGCTGCTGGAATTGATGGTCGTCGTCGGGATCGTCGCCATCCTGGCCCTGTTTGCGATCCCGACCTACCAGGACAAGTTCATCCGCGATCAGGTCGCCGAAGCCCTGCCGCTGGCGGACATCGCGAAGCCGCCGGTTGCCCTCTCGTGGGCCATGCTGCAGAACTTTCCCGCCGACAACGCCGCCGCGGGGTTGCCGGTCGCCGAGAAGATCGTCAACAACTACATCCGCTCGGTCGCCATCGACGCCGGCGCGATCAACATCACCTTTGGCAACCACGCGAACCAGGCCATCGTGGGCAAGATCCTCACGCTTCGCCCTGCGGTGGTGACCGACGCGCCCATCGTGCCCGTGACCTGGGTGTGCGGCTTTGCGACTCCGCCGGACAAAATGACCGTTCGAGGCGAAAACAGGACCAACCTTCCACCCGGCTGGCTTCCGATCAATTGCCGGGCGTAGCTAGAATGGCGGGCAGGGGGCTTCGAAGATGACGCAGCAGACTGTTGGAATGATCGGGCTGGGCATCATGGGCTCGGCGATGTCGCACAACCTGCTCCGCGCGGGATTCGGCGTAGTGGGCTATGACATCGCTCCGCGCCGGCGCGCCGAGCACAGGCGCTCGGGGGGTATCGCCGCGAGAAGCGCACGCGATGTCGCGAGACGCGCCGACATCATTATCACCTCGTTGCCGTCGGCTCGCGCCCTCGCGGAAGTCGCCGGCGAGCTTGCCCAGTCAGCGCGGCGCGGCGAGGTCGTCGTCGAGACGAGCACGCTTCCGATCGCGGCAAAGGAGGCCGCGCGCGATGCGCTCGCAAAACGCGGCGTGATCCTGCTCGACTGTCCATTGAGCGGCACCGGCGCCCAGGCGCGCGCGAAGGACCTTCTTATCTACGTGAGCGGCGACCGCGCGGCCTACCGCAGGATCGCGCCGGTGCTGCCGGGCTTCACCAGCGCGAACTACTACGTCGGGGTCTTCGGCAGCGGCTCGAAAATGAAATTCGTCGCGAACCTGCTGGTTGCCATCCACAATGTGGCGGCCGCTGAAGCGATGGTCCTCGGGATGAAAGCCGGTCTCGATCCCGCGATGGTGCTGAAGGTCGTCGCCGGGGGCGCCGGCGGATCGCGCATGTTACAGGTACGCGGCCCGATGATGGTGGAGGGCGACTACTCGGAGGCGACGATGAAGAACGAGGTGTGGCAGAAGGACATGACCATCATCGGCGACTTCGCCCGGGAGCTGGAGTGCCCGACGCCCCTGTTCGCGGCGAGCGCGCCGGTCTACAACGCCGCCATGGCGATGGGCCTCGGCAAGCAGGACACCGGAGCGGTCTGCAAAGTGCTCGAGGAGATGGCCGGAAGACCGCGCCGGCGCGCCAGGCGTTGAGCACATGAAGCGCATCCCAGCCATCGCAGTGCCCCTGATCGTCGCCCTCGGGGCTGCCCTGTGGTTCGCCCCGCCGCTGCAGCCCGATGCGCGCATCGTGAACGAGGTGGTCATCGCGCAACCGCCGCAGCGGGTGTACGACTACGTGACCACGCCGGGGAACTGGCCGCGCTGGCATCCTTCTTCCCTCGCCGTGCACGGCGCCACCGATCATTCCCTCGCCCTGGGCGAAAGCGTGGTCGAGGATTTCATCGTCGCGGGCCGCCGAGGCACGGTCACCTGGACGGTAGTGGTGCGTGAGGCGCCCGTGCGCTGGTCGATCGAGGGCAAGAATATCGATTCGCGCGGCGGAGGCACCGTTACCTATACGCTCCGTCCGGAAGGCGCCGGGACGCGCTTCGAGCGCGTCCTCACTTACCGCATGCCCAATCTGCTCGCCGGGATAGCCGACAACTTCGGCGTCCGCACGCGCGTCGCGGCGGAGTCGGCCGAGGCGCTGAGGCGCTTGAAGGCCGCGTTGGAAAAGAGCTGATTCAGGGCCGAGCGAAACGAGATTCCTCGCGGAGACGGACGATGGATGCCTTCCGGGACAGCGTCACCGCGATACGCCCTGCGCCCCCCGGTCGTTTACCATTACGCCTTCGTTTCGATCTAGAACCTTAGGAACCCAGATGGCCCAGACGCTTTCCGGAATCGGCGCGCGCGGCAACCAAGCGCTCGCGCTCAACATGAGACTGCTGTCGCATCACGAGCTGGAGGGCTTCGGCGGCATCGGCGAGGGCATGGGGATGCAGCTCGCTCGCGACGGTCGGAGAATTCTGTGGCTCGCGCACGAGTCGGCGCCGAAGAATTTCACCGCGGTCGACGTGACCGATCCGAAGAACCCCAGGATGGTGGCGCAGACAGAGCTGCCGCACGCGAAGGTGCGCTCCAATTCCCTCGACGTCGTGGGCGACGTCATGGCGGTCGCGTACCAGACGAGCACGGTCAACATGAAGCCCGCCGGCTTCGATCTCTTCGACATCAGCAAGCCCGAGACCCCGAAGCTGATCTCGCATTTCGACGCCTCCGGGCCGCATTCGCGCGGGGTGCATGCGGTGTGGTTCGTCGACGGCGAGTACGTGCACATGGCCTCGGGCGCGGCGGACTTCCAGCCGACACATCCGTCGGACGACCAGTTCTACCGCATCATCGACGTGCGCAAGCCCTCGAAACCCGAGGAAGCCGGACGCTGGTGGCTGCCCGGCACGAGAGTGGGCGACCCGGTGCCGCCGCTCGTCCGCCATCCGAAGTTCGACTCGGGTTACCGCGCGCACAACACGAATGTCTTCCCGCAGCGGCCTGACCGCGCTTATGTCGGTTACATCTCGGGCGGCGCGGTCATCCTCGACATCGCCGACAAATCTCGACCCAAGCTCGTCTCGCACTGGCGCTATTCGCCGCCTTATACCGGGTTCACCCACACGGTCCTGCCGCTTTTCGGGCCCGGGCTCCTCATCGTCAGCGACGAGTGCGTCTACACCGACGGCCAGGACTGGCCCAAGCTCGTTTGGGTGGTGGACGCGCGCCTGGAGACGAACCCCGTCCCGATCAGCACCTTCCCCATGCCACCCGTGGAGACCTTCGCCAGCAACGGCGGGCGCTTCGGCGCGCACAATCTCCACGAGAATCTTCCGGTGCCGGGCTCGTGGCGCTCCGAGAGCATCATCGTCGGCACCTTCTTCGGCGGTGGCGTGCGCGCCTTCGACGTGAGCAATCCCTACCGGCCGGAGGAGATCGGTTACTACGTGCCCCCTGCGCCCAGGCTCTCCAAGGCCGGATCGATCCAGCTGAACGACGTTTACGTCGACGACCGCGGCCTGGTTTTCACCGTCGACCGATTTGCCGGCGGCCTGTACGTCCTCGAAATGACCGTTTGATGCCGCATCCCGCGCCGACGCGCGACACCCTGGCAGGGAAGCTCCCGGTCAGCCTGATTACCGGATTCCTGGGCAGCGGAAAAACGACGCTGCTCAGGCACCTCCTGCGCGATCCGCGAATGAATCGCGCAGCCGTGATCATCAACGAATTCGGCGAAGTCGGAATCGACCACGAGCTGGTCACCGCGTCCTCCGAGCAGATGACTCTGCTCTCGAACGGGTGCCTTTGCTGCACGGTACGCACCGATCTGCAGGAAACGCTTCGCGAGCTCTTCATCAAGCGCCGCGCAGGCGAAGTGATCGATTTTGACCGGGTGTTCGTCGAGACCACCGGGCTCGCCGATCCCGTTCCGGTGCTGCACACGCTGCAGACCGACGGCATGCTCGGAGCGCAGTACCGCCTCGATTGCGTGGTGACGCTCGTGGACGCGGTGAACGGGGCGCGCAATCTCGACGACATGCCCGAAGCGGCGAAGCAGGCGGCCGTGGCCGACCGCATCGTCATCACCAAGAGCGACATCGCGCCCCCGGCTGCGGTTGCCGCGCTCGAATCGCGGCTCGAGCGGATGAATCCCTACGCCGCACGTACCCTGGCGGTGAACGGTGAAGTGGACGTGGCATTCCTCCGCGATGTGGGGCCGAGGAGCACGCGGGCGGCGGCGGGCGATCTCGATGGGTGGCTCGCCAGCCCGGGTGGAGCGGGCGCCCAGGGCGCCTATCTCGGCGAACGGGTCCGGACCGGAGCGCACGACGCATCGATCCGCTCCTTTTGCCTGTGGTTCGAAAAACCCTTCACCTGGGATACGTTTTCCGCGGCCGTCCAGGTGCTCACCTCGCTGCGCGGCAGCGACTTGCTGCGCGTCAAGGGCCTCGTCAACGTCGCGGGCGAATCCGGGCCGGTCGTAGTGCAGGGCGCGCAGCACGTCTTTCATCCGCCGGTGACGCTCGAAGCCTGGGCGGGCGAAGATCGCCGCTCGCGCATCGTATTCATAACGCGAAATCTTTCCCGCGAGTCGGTCGAATCGCTTTTTGCCGCGGTCGGCACACTCGCCGCGCCGGGCGGCTGAGATGCTATGATCGCCGCGATCGCCGTCCGGCATCGATAACCATCCCATGAACGCCAAGGAAAACCTTTCCCAAGGAGTGCGCGCCGAAGCGCCTGTCGCTTCGCCGGAGCAAAGCGAAACCTGGGGTAGCGACGCAATCGCGGCGATGCTGCGCTCGCTCGAGATTCCCTACCTCGCGCTCAATCCCGGAGCGAGCTACCGGGGGCTGCACGACAGCATCGTCAACTATCTCGGCAATACGCGTCCGCAGATGCTGCTCTGCCTGCACGAGGAATCCGCGGTGGCGATCGCTCACGGCTACGCGAAGGTCTCCGATCGCATGATGGGCGCGGTGGTGCATTCGAACGTGGGCCTCATGCACGCGTCGATGGCGATCTTCAACGCCTGGTGCGACCGCATGCCCATGCTCGTTCTCGGCGCGACCGGGCCTTGGGACGCGGCCAAGCGCCGGCCCTGGATCGACTGGATCCACACCGCATCCGACCAGGGCGCGCTCGTTCGGGACTATACGAAGTGGGACAACCAGCCCGCCTCGGTCCCCGCCGCTTACGAGGCGTTGCTGCGCGCGGCGCAGATTGCCAACACCGCGCCGCGAGGCCCGACTTACATCAATCTCGACGCGGGGCTGCAGGAAGCGAAAGTGGGCGTGCTCCCCCCGCTTCCCGACGCGAAGCGTCATCGCCCGCCCGACCCGGTGCAGCCCGCCGCGCACCTCATCGAAGCCGCGGCTAAGCTGCTCTCCGGCGCGAGGCACCCCGTGATCCTCGCCGGCCGGGTCTCGAGAAGCCAGGCGGCGTGGAAGGAACGCGTCGCTCTCGCGGAGAAATTGCAGGCGCGTGTTTTCACGGACATCAAGCTCGGCGCGGCCTTTCCGACCGATCATCCGCTGCACGCCGCGCCGCCCGCGAACTTTCTCTCGCCCGACGCCGCGCAGCTCCTGCGCGGGGCGGACGTCGTACTCGCGCTCGACTGGGTCGACCCGGCCGGGATTCTCAAGCAAGTCTGGGGCGCGGAGCCCGTCGGCGCGAAAGTCATACAGGTTTCGCCGGACGCGCACCTGCACCGCGGATGGAGCATGGACTATCAGGGGCTGCCGCCGGTGGACATCTACATGATGTGCGAGCCGGACGCGGCGGTCCCCCTGCTCCTCGACGCGGTGAAGCCGCGCACCTCGGCTGTAACCTGGAGACCCGCCCTGCCCCCGAACGCGGCTCCGGACGTCGTGTCGATCCGTACGCTCGCGGAGGCATTGAACGCGGCGACTGCGGACATGGAGATCTGCCTGACCCGCCTGCCGCTCGGCTGGAACGGAGCGTACCGGCATTTCCGGCATCCGCTCGACTACATCGGCTCCGAAGGGGGCGGTGGAGTGGGCGCCGGCCCGGGAATCACCGTGGGCGCCGCCCTGGCGTTGAAGGGCAGCGGCAGGCTTCCGGTGGCGATCATGGGCGACGGGGACTTTCTGATGGGGAACAACGCCCTGTGGACGGCAACCCATTACGGCATTCCCTGCCTCATCCTGCTCGCCAACAACCGTTCCTTCTTCAACGACGAGCTGCACCAGGAGCGCGTCGCCAAGGAGCGCTCGCGCCCCGTCGAGAACCGCTGGATCGGCCAGCGTATCAGCGGGCCGGACATCGATCTCGCCATGATGGCGCGCGCGCAAGGCGCGGAGGGCATAGGGCCGGTGACGAAAGTCGCCGAGCTCGCGCCCGCGATCCAGAAAGGGCTCCGCCTGGCGCAGGGTGGCGCAGTGTGCGTCGTCGATGTGCGCGTCGCGCCGGGCTACGACACCAACGTGAGCAGCTCGGGAGCGAGTCAGAAGCGCTGAACAAGCGCCCGCGCCGATCGAAGGAGGAAACATGCAAGCGACGCGAACCTTCCTGGCACTGGCATGCGGGGCAACCCTGGCGCTTGCGCCCGGCGCGGTCCCTGCGCAAAGCGGTCCGTGGCCGAATCATTCGATTCGATTCGTCGTTCCCCTGCCCCCGGGCGGCTCGCCCGATTATCTGTCGCGGCTTCTGGCCGAGCGCTTGCAGCCGGTCCTCGGCCAGCCGCTCGTCGTCGAGAACAAGCCGGGCGCGGCGGGGAATATCGCTCGCGATTTCGTGGCCAAGGCGCCGCCGGACGGCTACACCATACTGATGTCCGAGTCGGCCCACGTCATGAGCGCCGCCGTCGTCGCCAAGCTACCCTACGACCCGATCAAGGACTTCGCGCCGATCTCGCTCGCTGCGACGATCCCTTTCGGGCTGACGGTAAATTCCAGGATGCCCGTGCACACGCTGAAGGAATTTCTCGAGTACGCGAAGGCATCGCCGCGTCCGCTGACCTATGGCACGGCGGGCGTCGGCTCGCCGCACCATTTCGCGATCGAGCTGCTGCGCTCGATGACGGGAATCAACGTGGTGCACGTGCCTTACAAGGGCTCGGCAGGAATCATCCCCGCGCTCCTGTCGGGCGAGATAGATTTCACCATCGCCGCCGAGAACTCGCTGCTGCCGCACTACAAGTCCGGAAAGCTGCGCCCGATCGCGATCGCGGCTCCCTCGCGCACGGCGATCCTGCCCGACGTCCCGACGATCGCGGAGGCGGGCCCGCTGCCCGGCTACGCGGTCACCGTGTGGCTTGGCGTCATGGCACCCGCGGGTACGCCCCGGCCCATTGTCGACCGGCTGAATGCGGAGGTAAACAAGGTCGTGCACGATCCGCAGATCGTCAAGGAACGGCTGAATACGGTCGGGCTCGAGCCGGTGGGCAGCACTCCCGAGCAGCTCCTGGATGTGATGAAGACCGAGCTCGCGAAATACACGAAGGTCGCGCGCGACGCGCACATCCAGCCGGAGTAGCCCTCCGGCCATCGGACGGCGAATCTACGCCGCGGCCCTGCGGTTGGTCGCGAACCCCGGCTCGCTCCCGAGCAGCGCCGCGGGCTTCTTCAGGTTTTCCTGCCACAGCAGCGACTCCATGGTGATGTGGAGCGGCTGGTCCTGCACGGTCAGCTCGTACACGTGCTCGTCGTTCGAGGCGTGGTTGTGCACCGCCCAGCCCGGCGCGGAGAGCATGAGATCGCCTGGTCCCCATTCGTAGCGGTTGCCCGCGACGGTGGAGTAGCCGGTTCCGTGGAAGTAGTAATTGATCGCCGCGGAAACGTGCCGGTGCGGGCGGTCGACGATCTTCGGAGGGCGGATCGTCATCGTGGCGAAAAAGTTCGGCGTGATCCCGTTGGTACGGCCCGTCACCGGGTTGTACATCATGTAGAGGCGCCGGCCGACATAGTCTTTCCCCAGCGCCTCCAGCTTGTCGAGCTCGCGCTTCACTTCCTTCCAGGGAAAATGCAAGGGCTTCGATACTACTGCTTCCGGATTGATGAGGATTTCATAGGGCATGAGCATGCCACCGTCCGCGCCGATGCGGATCATCCCGTAGGGGCTCTGGCGGCGCGGATCGCTCGCGCCTTCCAGCGCCTCTTCGATCGGATGCAGGTCCGCGGTGGGTTCGTCCTCGGGCAGGTAAACCTGCATGTGTTGGAGCAGCGGCACGTTCGAGTAGGTCAGACGCACCTGGAGCTCCTTGCCGTCGTTGACGTGGCGGTAGACCACGTAGGAAGGATGATTCCAGACGTCGTACTGCGCAAAGCCTATGCGTTTCCCGGCGACGAGTGTGTGGCCGGAGCCCTGGATGCAGAAGTTCACTTCGGTCGCGTTGTGGCGGAACGCCGCGGATTTCTCTCCGGGCTTCAGCACCGACAGCTTCACCTGTATGCCGGGAGCGAATCCCGGCGCGTTCGCTTCGGCGAGCGGGTGAACGATCAGGCACTCGCGCCGGCCGTTCGCGGGCAGCGGCAGATTCGCGAGCCGCTCGACTTCCGCGCCGATCTCGCCCCGGGTAACGACGATCGGGGCCCAGTAGCTGTTCGCGTCCCGAGACTCGCTCCAGACGCGGTCGATGAAGCGACCACGCAGGTCCTGAAAATCTTTCCTGAATTCGTTCATCGCCCACTCCTCGCTCGAGTAAGGGATCGTACTCCCTAGACCGGGCTTCTGGCTCGCCCGCCCGCAAACCTTGGCTTGACCTTCTTCGGCTGCGGCATGACCCGGCCGACCCCGCGCTCCCGAGCCCGCTCTACCAGCTCGACGCCGAGCGCGAGGTCGGAGATGCCCATGCCCATCGCCTTGAAGACCGACACGTCGTCGGCTTCGGAGCGCCGGCGCCCGGAGGCGATGAGTTTTGAGAGCGGCATCACCCGGTCCCAGCCGGGGGCAGCATACCGCGTCATGAATTCGCGCGAGAGCTGCTGAACGCCGGAAAGGTTGTCGACGGCCACGAGGGTCGCCCGGTCGAATACGTCCTGCGTGAACTCCTCCCGGTCCGGCGCGATCGCGCCCACGGCGTTGAGGTGCGTGCCCTTGTCGAGCATGGCGGCGGTGAGGAAGGGCTGCGCCGCCCGCGTCACCAGGGTCACGATCTGCGCGCCCTTGCATGCTTCACCTGCCGAAGCACACGCCGCGGCCTCGACGCCGAACTCCTCGCGGACTTTCCCTGCAAACTCTGTGCGCGACTCAGGGCGCGGACTGTAGATCTGCAGCCGCTCGATCGGCCTCACCGAAAGCATCGTTCCGACCTGGGCGAGCGCCTGCTTGCCGGTCCCCACGATGCCCAGGATTTTCGCGTCCTTCTTCGCCATCCATTCCGCAGCCACGCCCGAGATGCCGCCGGTGCGGAGGTTGCCGAGGGCGAAAGCCTCGATCACCGCGACGAGCGACCCATCTCCCGCGTTCCACAGGAGGAGGAGCGGGCAGGTGCCGCCTTGCGTGTGCGCCCAAGTCTTGGTGCCGACGAGATCTCCCAGTTTCGCGCCGATAGCGTGAAGGTTGCTCTTCCCGTATTGCAGCAGCGTCTTCGTCATGTTCTGTGCCCCGCCCCGAGCCTCCTCGCGCAGCGCAGCCTCCAGAGCGGCGATCGCCTCCCTGAGATCCATGAGCTGGACGACTTCGGCCTCCGTGATCCAGATTGCGTCGGCGCTCATCCTCAGACCTTGAAAGAGGCGAGTACTTGACGGGGAAACAATTCCTCCAGCGTGATCCGCCGGTGGCATACCCCTTGCTCGAACGCGAAATCGACGAAAGCCTGGAGCGTTTTGCGATTGCTCTCCAGGCCGTAGGGCCAGAAATCCTCTCCGAACAGAGTCTTCATGCGTTCGGCGTAGGGAGCGAGCCAGGCGAGCGGGGCGTGGGAGGCGGTGATGTCGGAGAGCCGCGCGATCGAGCGCCGCTTCGCTTCGTCGAAAGCCTTGTAGAGATTCATCGCGAGCCAGGGGTGGCGCCCCAGGAGGTCGGCCTTGATCGCAATGACGTGCATGATCGGGAACACTCCTGTGTCCCTGAAATAGTCCGCTTCCACCGCTTCGTAACCGGGAAACAGGCGCCGGATGCCGTTCCCGAGGCCCCGCGGCGGGCGCGCCGAAAGGACCGCATCGATTTCCCCCGCGAGCAGCATCTCGTTCAGCGACCGCCCGGGCTCCGCGCGAAGGCGGATCCCCCGCGGCAGTTTCAGTTTTACCTTCTCGACGCGCCCGGCTTCGTTCACTCCTGCCTGCACCCAATCCATCGAATCGAGCGGCACTCCGACCTGGTGGACGAGGTAGCCGCGCGAATAGATGACCGCGGTCTGCGCCCACTCGGGGACACCGACGCGCTTGCCCTTCAGCTGCTCCGGCCGGTCGATTTTTCCGTCCTCGCGCACGTAGATCATCGACTGCCGGAAGGCGCGCGACGGAAACACAGGGATCGCCGTGATGCTTTCGTCGTCCTGTGAGCGCAGCGACACGTACTTCCCCATGGAGAGCTCGGATACTTCCCACTCCCGGAAACGGGTGAAGCGGAAGAATGCTTCTTCGGGAGGCAGGATGAGCGCGTTGACGCTGGCGCCCTGAACCGGCACTTGCCCCGATGTGAGATCGCGCGTGTGATCGTAGTCGCCGATGGCGAGCGTCAACGCGACCTTCTCCACGAGGTCACTACTCTTTCAGGAGCACTGTGCCGTTCTCGATCTTTACGGCATACGTGCGTATGTCTTCCGTGCAGGGCGCGCCGACCGCCTTGCCGGTGGGGATATGAAACTTGCCTTGGTGCAGCGGGCATTCGATCTCTTCGCCCTCGATGAAGCCGTCGGCCAGGCTCGCCTGGCCGTGCGTGCAGGTATCGTGAGTAGCGAAAATCTTCCCTCCGACGTTGTAGAGGCACACCGGCTCGGCACCCAGCGTGACAAGCAAGGTTCCGTCCTCGGGGACATCCGGGGCGGCAGCGACTTTGATCCAGGTTTCGTTCATGTCTATAGGGGATAGATCAGGCTGTTGGGCACGAGGATGCTGTCGAAGACGCAAAGCTTCTCCCTGAATTTTAGCTCGCCCTTTTCGACCACGAGCTTGTCACGGTACTGGCCGGCATTGAAGACTCGGGTGAGCTCGTCCTGCAGGGTCTCGAGAGCCAGATAGTTCGCCCGGACTTCGAGGATGTCGTCGCTCCAGCCCAGTACGCGGATGCCGCTCACCATGCGGCGCACGTACCGCGGCGCATAGACGGCGGTCCTGCGAATTGCCGTGACCCGGTCCAGAAGATAGCCCTTGCTCTCGCACAGCCAGGTCGCGAGCGGCAGCCCGCGCTCGAAATTCTCGCGCGGCACGATCTTGTAGAGGCACGGATCGGTAAAGAACTCGGGCCATTCCTCGAAGCGCTCCTCGTCGAGGCACGCCGAATACTCGGCGTAGAGCCCCTCGAGCTCCAGGCGCAGCTCCCTGGCGCCAAGTGCAATATAGCGTTCCACCGCGTTCATGGGACTCTTAATTAGAACGAACGATCGTTTTACTTAATTTACGCTACACTACAATATCTTATATCTCCATTACTTGCCGATAATAATCGTAGAACGCCCGGATCACAGACTCGGTGACCATGTGCGACTCGTCCTTCCAGTCGCGCCCACCCATCTCCATCACCCCGGCTGAGTCGGGGTACGCTCCAACCCCGCGCTGGGAAAATTTCATCACCTCGCTATCGTCGATCGAGACGAATCCGGCAGGGCCCATCAGGTTCGCCTGCCGTAGCCGCCTGCGGGTCATCTCCTCATCGTCATCGGCATAGCCGAAGAAAGTCCAGGCGAGCTCGAATTCTCCCGGCCCCCGCGTCACGAGCTGGCGCATCGCCAGTGTGTTCGACTGCTGCTGGATGATCAGGTTGGGCCAGAGCGTGGTCATCACGACGGTGTATTCCGGGAACTCGCGCACGGGATCCAGGAGCCCGGGATCGCACAGGCTCAGGTCAGCGATCAGCGACTTCATGTCGGCGTTGTCGTCGGTCTTCTTCTGCTCGCCGCGCCAGGAGATAAGCGCGCCGTGCCGGCCGGTAGAGTCCATTTCGACCTTCGAGGGCTGGTCGGCGCGAAACAGGCCGAAGCTCACCAGGAATACGTGCAACAGGCTGGCGTGATAGGGATCCTTGATGTTTTCGAACATCAACTTCCAGTTGGCGGGAATGAGCTGGCGCGAATAACCGAGGAGGCTGAGCTCGCGGCCGTCGAATACGCGATCGTAGAGCGCGAGCATCGAAGGTCCGAAATATTCCTCGAGGGGCTGCAGCTGCGCCGCGAAGGACGCGAAGATCACGCCGCGGCGCCGCGCAACCCTGAGCTTGCGCAACCCGTGCTCCCTGGGATCGAAATCGGCCGGCATGCCGCCCTGTTTCTTCACGCCGCGGCGGAATGGCACGCCGATCAGATCACCTTTGAGGTCGTAGGTCCACTGATGATAGGGACACATGAACTCGGACGCGTTGCCGAGATGCCGCTGGCAGAACTGCACCCCGCGGTGGGCGCAACGGTTTTCGACGACGTTGACCGTGCCATCCTTGTCGCGCACCGCTACGACGGGCTTGTCCCCGATGAAAGTGCGCTTGAAATCGCCGGGCCTGGGCAACTCGGCCTCCAGCGCGACGTAGCTCCAGCTCGGACCGCCGAATACGCGCTCCTGCTCTCGCGCGTAAATCTCGGGATCCGTGTAGATCCAGTACGGAATGCGGGTAATGCCTTCTTTGGGCCACACGCGGCGGGCGCCCATGGATTTCCCTCCTTTGCTGCGAGGCCGACGCCCCGTCCCCTGCTTGCGCACAATCTTAGGCTTGGACCTGCCGTTGATCAATCGGAGCAGGGCGTAGAATCAAATCGATGAAATCCGAAGTGCTGCTGTTCGTCGGTGAGGCGCTCGGGCGCTATGGCTTCCCCGGCGGCCACCCGTTCTCGGTCGACCGCCAAGGGGCGTTCTGGGCGGAAGCGTGCAAACAGGGACTCGATAAGCGCGCGACGGTCACGCCGCCGCGGCGAGCATCCCGCGGAGAGCTGATGCGCTTTCACGAAGCGCGGCACGTCGACTGGGTCGAGAAACGCTCGAAGATCGGCACCGGCTACCTCGACAACGGCGACACCCCGGCTTTCCCGGGCGTGCTGGAGGCAGCGGCAGCGGTCACCGGGAGCGCGCTCGAGGGCCTGCATCGCATCATGGCAGGCGACGCGCGGCGGACATTTCAGCCGATCGGAGGCATGCACCATGCACGGAGGGGCCGAGCCGCCGGATTCTGCGTGTTCAACGATCTCGGTGGAGTCATCGACACCCTCCGCGCGCAGTACGGCGTCCGGCGCGTGGCCTACGTCGACATCGACGTCCATCACGGCGACGGCGTGTTCTACAGCTACGAAGCCGACCCGGATCTGATATTCGCGGACATCCACGAAGACGGGCGCTTTCTCTATCCGGGAACCGGCTCGGAAAGGGAAACCGGGACCGGAATAGCAGAGGGCACCAAGCTCAATCTCCCCATGCCGCCGGCCGCTAGCGACAAGGATTTCTTCGCAGCCTGGGAACGCGTCCTCGCTCACCTCAAGCGTTACAAACCCGAGTTCTTGATACTGCAGGCAGGCGCAGACAGCCTCGCCGGCGACCCGCTTGGCCACCTCGCCTTGTCGCCCGCAGCCCACGCGCTCGCGACCGGGACGCTGATCGACCTCGCCGAGGAGACCGCTCAGGGTAGGCTGATGGCATTCGGCGGCGGCGGCTACGATCTCGGCAATCTTGCGCGCGCGTGGACGGGCGTGCTCTCGGAATTGGTCAGGCGTTAGAGCGCTTTCGGCGGAATCTGGACAGGAGATCGTCCAGGTGATCGGGGCTCGAATAGCTGACGACGAGTTTGCCCGCGCCCTTTTTTCCCGTCTTGATCTGGATCGTGGTCCCTATCTCTTCCGACAGCTCTTCTTCGAGACGCGCGATATCGCGATCGGCGCTGAATTTGCGCCTGGTCTTCGCCCCGGGATGGAGGATCGCGTTGACCAGCTCCTCGGTTTGTCGCACGGAGAGCGCCCGGGCTGCAACGCGTTTCGCGACGCTTTCCTGCCTGCGTCCGTCCAGCGCGAGGAGCGCGCGCGCATGGCCCATCTCGAGCTTGCCGCCGAAGACCAGCGCCTGAACCGATTTCTGCAGATTCAGCAGTCTCAGCAGGTTGGTGGTCGCGGCGCGGGAACGGCCGATGGCCTCCGCTGCTTCCTGATGCGTGAGCTTGAACTCCCCGATGAGCCGCTGCACGCCGCCCGCTTCCTCCAGCGGGTTGAGATCCTCCCGCTGGATGTTCTCGACCAACGCCATGGCGAGCGCCGCGGAGTCAGGTACTTCTCGCACGAGCACGGGCACTTCGGTGAGCCCGGCGATTTTCGCCGCGCGCCAGCGGCGTTCTCCGGCAATGATCTCGTAGCGACCGCGATCGACCGGTCGCACCAGGATGGGCTGCATCAATCCCTGTTTCCTGATCGACGCGGCGAGCTCCTCGAGGGAGTCTTCGTCCATCTTCGTGCGCGGCTGATACCGGCCGCGCTGGAGTTGCTCGAGGCGCAGCGTGGCCTGGTGCTCGGGGACCGGCGCGCTCTCGGCGTCCCTGTCCAGGAGCGCATCGAGGCCTCTACCCAGTCCCTTCAATTTCATGACGCTCAGCTCACCGCCGCCGCGAGGCCGTTACGCGAGAGGATCTCGCCTACGAGCTCGACGTACGCCTGGGAACCCTTGCATTCCCGATCGAGCTTGACGGCAGGCGCGCCGAAGCTCGGCGCCTCGGCAAGCCGCACGTTGCGGGGAATCACCGTGGCGTAGACTTTGTCGCCGAAGTGTTCCTGCAGCTGCGCCGACACCTGCTGTGCCAGCGTATTGCGCGGGTCGTACATGGTGCGCAGCAGCCCTTCGATGTCGAGCTTCGTATTGAGGCTCTGGCGTACTTTCTTGATCGTGTTGACCAGATCGGACAACCCTTCGAGGGCGTAATACTCGCACTGCATCGGAATCATCACGGCATCGGCCGCAACCAGCGCGTTCACCGTGAGCAGATTGAGCGCCGGGGGGCAATCGAGCAGGATGAAATCATATTGGCCGACGATGGGCTTGAGGGCCCCCTTCAGCCGGGACTCGCGGTGCTCAAGATCGACCAGCTCGACCTCGGCGCCCGCCAGATCGCGGTTGGCGGGAATCAGGTCGTAGCCGCCGGACTCCGATTTCTGGCGTGCCGAGTCGGCGGTCGCCAACCCCAGAAGGACGTGATACACGGAGGTTTTCAAGGCGCGTTTGTCAATGCCGCTTCCCATGGTTGCGTTACCTTGAGGGTCCATATCCACGAGCAGCACACGCATGCCGGACTGCGCGAGGCCGGCCGCGAGGTTGACGCTGGTCGTGGTTTTTCCGACCCCGCCCTTCTGATTGGTGACGGCAAAAACGCGCGTCATGTGCGCTCGATCAACACCAGATGTCGTTCCGCGCCGAGCCCGGGAACGCTCAGCGCATGCACCTGCCTCACGCGAAATCCGCTCGGCAGGTGGTCGATCTCATCGAAGGGATGGACACCCTTCATCGCCGCTATAACGCCGCCCCGGGCGAGCAGGTGCTCGGTGAGCGCGACGAACTCGGCGATCTCGGTGAGCGCGCGCGAAATGATGCAATCGAATTTTTCTGCTGGGTGCCAGGATTCGACCCGCTCGCACACCACCGTGACGTTTTTCAGCGAGAGCTCGGCTAACGCTTCCCTGAGAAAGGCCGACTTCTTATGGTTGCTATCCAGCAGCACCACTTCGAGATCGGGTCTTGCAATGGCGACCGGGATCCCAGGGAACCCGGCTCCACTGCCGACGTCGAGCACGCGCCCCTCGCCCAGGTATGGAGTCACTGCCAGACTGTCAAGTAGGTGCACACTCACCGCTTTTTGCGCGTCCCGTACCGCGGTCAGATTATGTACGCGATTCCATTTCGCCAGGAGCGCGAGCTGACGAAGAAGCTTCGTCCTGCCGTCCCCGTCTATCGCGAGGCGCAACGCCGCGATGCCGTGCGCAAGACGACCGTCTAGCTCGTCGTGCTCGGGGCGCGCCACGATTGTCGTCATGCGGCCGATCTTTCCGCGGCCCTCGTCCCTCGTTTCAGATGAACGAGCAAGAGGGAGATCGCGGCGGGGGTTACGCCGGATATGCGCGAGGCCTGGCCAATTGTTTCCGGACGGTGCTGGCTCAATTTCTGTTGCACTTCGATCGACAGGCCGCGCACGTTGCGATAGTCGAGGTCGCGAGGCAGCGTCATGGTTTCGTAGCGGCCTTGGCGACCCACTTCCTCGAGCTGACGCGCGACGTACCCCTGATACTTGGCCTGGATCTCCACTTGTGCTGCGACCACGGCGTCGGGGGACTCTTCCGTGCTTCCCAAAAGCTCCCGGAGCGAGGCGTAGCTGACGCCGGGGCGCTTGAGCAGGTCCATGAGCGAATATTCGCGCTCCATGACTGCACCGAGAACCCGCGCGGCAAGCCCGCTGGGCACGGACCGTGGAGTGACCCAGGTCGACCGGAGCCGCTCCTGCTCGCGGGCGATCGCATCACGCTTGCGCCTGAACGCGTCCCAGCGCGTTTCGTCGACTAGGCCGAGCCTGCGTCCGGTCTCGGTGAGGCGCAAGTCGGCATTGTCCTCGCGAAGCATCAATCGGTATTCGGCGCGGCTGGTGAACATGCGGTAGGGCTCGCTGACACCTCGGGTCACCAGGTCATCGACGAGGACTCCGATATAGCCCTCGTCGCGCCTCGGGCACCAGGCTGCCTCGTCCTTTGCAAACAGCGCGGCGTTGATGCCAGCGAGGATGCCCTGGGCCGCCGCTTCCTCGTAACCGGTGGTGCCATTGATCTGCCCGGCAAAGAACAGACCGGAGATCGTTTTGGTTTCAAGCGACGATTTCAGATTGCGTGGATCGTAGTAGTCGTACTCGATGGCATACCCAGGACGAAGGATGTGAGCATTTTCGAGGCCGCGGATACTCCGCACCAGATCGACTTGAACGTCGAAGGGAAGGCTCGTGGAGATCCCGTTCGGGTAGAACTCGTTAGTGCTGAGTCCTTCGGGCTCGAGAAAAACCTGGTGACTTTGCTTCGCTGCAAAGCGGTGGATCTTATCTTCGATCGAGGGACAGTAGCGTGGCCCGATGCCCTCGATCACCCCGGTGTACATCGGCGAGCGGTCCAGCCCAGCCCGAATGATCTCGTGCGTTCGCGGGTTGGTGTGGGTAATCCAGCAGGGCAATTGGCGAGGATGCATCTGCGCCGTGCCGAGAAAGGAAAACACCGGGACCGGGTCGTCGCCTGGCTGCGTTCGCATCGCCGAAAAATCGATGCTGCGCCCGTCCAGACGGGGTGGCGTCCCGGTCTTCAGCCGACCCACGGGAAGCTTCAGCTCCCGCAGGCGCGAAGCAAGACTGATCGACGGCGGGTCCCCCGCTCGGCCCGCGCGGTAGCTCGACAAGCCGACGTGCACGAGCCCGGAGAGAAAGGTCCCGGTGGTGAGCACGACCGTGCGGCTCGAAAAACGCACTCCTAGCTCGGTTGCTACCCCGGCGACGTGGTCACCTTCCAGGACGAGATCGTCCACCGCTTGCTGAAACAATGTGAGATTGGGCTGATTCTCCAGCCGGGAACGAATCGCTCGCCGGTACAGGATCCGGTCGGCCTGCGCACGCGTCGCTCGCACGGCCGGCCCTTTGGAGGAATTGAGGATACGGAATTGAATCCCGGCTTCATCCGCCGCGATGGCCATAGCCCCACCTAAGGCGTCGATTTCTTTGACCAAATGGCCCTTACCGATACCCCCGATAGAAGGGTTGCATGACATTTGGCCCAGCGTTTCAAGGTTATGCGTGAGCAGCAGCGTCTTGCATCCGGCTCTCGCCGAGGCCAGGGCCGCCTCCGTGCCGGCGTGGCCACCCCCAACGACGATTACATCGAACTGAGCGGGGAAGTGCATGCGCTTGAGTGAAGCACCAAGGGCGATTTGGGTGCGGGAATTCTACGGCCAATCGTGTGCGCAAAACAGCTGTTTCACGTGGAACATCGATGCGGGCGACACCCTACCGGGGCACACCGCCCGCGGCACTTCGCAAGTCAACGCCACCACGGAGAGAAGCGCTTACTATGTTGTAACGGAGCCTGAAGCGAGGCGCGAGGATTCTCGCGCCCACACGGTGCGGGTTTCCCCGCCCGCTTTTTTTGCCAACGGGCCTTTGTCAGCCTAGCGAGCGCTCGAGCGCCGCCCGCCGCGATGCCAGCTCCTTCGGCAACCGGCTGCCCAGCGATCGCAGCAGCTCGTCGTGCAGCTTGAGCTCGCGTTTCCATTCGGGCACGTCGATCGCGCTGACGCGCTTGTACTTATCGCCATCGAAGCCCTCGAGACCCTTCCATTCAAGATCCCCAAAGGCGGGCGCGTAGCCGATAGGCGTTTCCGCTGCGTGTGCCTTGCCTTGGCAGCGCTCGACGATCCACTTCAGCACCCGCATGTTTTCCCTGAATCCCGGCCAGATGAACTTGCCGGCGGAATCGGTGCGAAACCAGTTTACGCAGAATACGCGCGGGCGCTTCGGCACCGAGCGGCCGAGCTTGAGCCAATGACCGAAGTAGTCTCCCATGTGATATCCGACGAATGGAATCATCGCCATGGGATCGCGTCTGACGACCCCGACCTTTCCGGTCGCTGCAGCTGTGGTTTCCGAACCCATGGTCGCGGCCGTGTAAACCCCGGAATCCCAGTCGAACGCCTCGGTCACCAGCGGAATGGTGTCGGAGCGGCGGCCGCCGAAGACGAACGCGGCTATCGGCACGCCTTGCGGATTTTCCCAATCGGAATCGATCGACGGGCATTGCGACGCCGGAACCGTGAAGCGGGCGTTGGGATGGGCCGCCTTACGGCCGCAATCGGGCGTCCACTCCTTGCCTTGCCAGTCGGTCAGCCGGGCCGGGGGTCTCTCGGTCATTCCTTCCCACCATACGTCACCGTCGGGAGTCAGGGCGACGTTGGTGAATATGGTGTTGCTTCGGATCATCGCCATGCAGTTGGGATTGGTCTTTTCCGAAGTACCCGGAGCGACTCCGAAGAATCCCGACTCGGGATTGATGGCGTAGAACCGACCGTCCTGGCCGGGTTTGATCCACGCGATGTCCTCGCCCACGGTGGAGATCTTCCACCCGCTGAACGCTGGCGGCGGAATCATCATCGCGAAGTTCGTTTTGCCGCACGCCGAAGGAAAAGCTGCGCTGATGTAGATCTTCTCGCCCGAGGGGGGAGTGACGCCGAGGATCAGCATGTGCTCGGCAAGCCAACCCTGCTCCCGACCCATGATCGAGGCGATGCGAAGGGAAAAGCACTTTTTGCCAAGAAGCGCGTTGCCACCATAACCCGAACCAAACGACCAGATCTCCTTGGTCTCCGGGTAGTGAACGATGTACTTGTGCTGCCTGTTGCACGGCCACCTCGTGTCTTTTTGTCCGGGCATGAGCGGCGCGCCCACCGAATGGACACATGGCACGAAGTGCCCGCTTTTGCCAAGGACCTCCCAGACCTTCTTCGACATGCGGGTCATGATATGCATGCTGACCACGACATAGGGTGAATCCGTGAGCTCGATGCCTATGTGCGCGATGTGGGAGCCGAGCGGCCCCATCGAGAACGGAACCACGTACAAGGTCCGGCCGCGCATGCATCCATCGAAAAGCTTGTCGAGCGTGGCCCGCATCTCGCGCGGCTCGACCCAGTTATTCGTGGGGCCGGCGTCCTCCCTGTCCTGCGAGCAGATGAAGGTGCGATCTTCGGTCCGAGCCACGTCGTTGGGGTCCGAGAGCGCCAGGAAAGAGTTGGGGCGAAGTTTCGGGTTAAGCGTCTTCAGCATCCCGGACTGGACCATCTCATCGCACAGCCGGTCATACTCCTGCGTCGAGCCGTCACACCACTGAATCCGGTCGGGCTTGGTCAGCGCGGCGATCCGCGCAACCCATTCCTTAACGCCGTTGTGCTGCACAAACGCGGGGGCGCCAATATCAATGGCTGCGACATAAGGTTGATTCATTCTTGGGCCTCGAGGTAACGACTCTGCGGCGCTGCTGCTCTGGCCGCCAGTCGTGCAAGAACAGATAAGGGGCAAACTCTATCACGATCCAGGGATATCGTAAAATCCTTATATGAAACAGCTTAGTAGCGCGCCCGAGCCATTCGGCACTCGTGCAAATAGAGCCGGGTAGAGACTCAGCGTACGCCGCGATCTCAGCTCAGCCGTAGCGGCGAAAAAGACGGGAAACTCTCGGCGATGACGGTCTATTTCCCCACGCAAAACCGCCCGAAGATCTGGCCTAGGAGGTCATCAGCCGTCACCTCGCCTGTAATCGAGCCGAGTTCATTCTGGGCAAGACGGAGTTCCTCGGCGAAGACCTCGGTGCGCTGTGCCGTCTCACCCGCCCGCTCCAGCGCCTCGGCAACGCGCTCGAGCGCGAGTAGGTGGCGCCCGCGCGCCATGAACACGTCCCCAGTCTCGGGCTGCCAACCCGCCAACTTGAGCAGCGCTTCGCGCAGGCCGTCGATCCCCTCGCCAGTCTTGGCCGAAAGGTAAATACTCCAGTCCTTCCCCTTCTCGTCGGCGCGAGGAGCGTCCCCCGAAAGGTCGATCTTGTTGAATATCGTAACCGGCCTGAGTCCCTTGGGGAGCCGTTCGACGATGGCGACGTCTGCGGCGGTGACCCCTTCGCGTGCGTCGACTACCATCAGCATTGCGTCCGCCTGCTCGATGGCCTCCCAGGCGCGGGCGATGCCGATTGCCTCGACGGCGTCGTGGGTGTCTCGAAGACCCGCGGTGTCGACAACGTTGATGGGTACGCCTTCCAGCTGTATGGTTTGTCGCACCGCATCCCGAGTCGTTCCCGGGATTGCCGTGACGATCGCAAGATCTTCCCCGGCCAGGCGATTGAGAAGGGAGGATTTCCCTACGTTGGGCTGGCCCGCCAGCACAACATGAAGGCCGTTGCGGAGCACGCTGCCGGCTCGCCCGCGCGCGAGCGCGCGAGTAGTTTCCCCCTGTAACGCCGCAAGGCGCCTTCGCGCGTCGTCTCGGTCCAAGGGATCGATCTCCTCTTCGGGAAAGTCCAAGGTCGCCTCGACCAATGCGCGCAACTCGACCAACTGCCGCCCAAGGTCCCGGATCAGATTCGAGAATTCTCCGCGCAACGAGCGCAGAGCGCACCGCGCCGCGGCCTCCGTGGCCGCCTCGATCAAATCGGCCACGCCCTCTGCTTGCGCGAGGTCAAGCTTGTCGTTCAGGAACGCTCGCCGGGTAAATTCCCCTGGCTCGGCGAGGCGTGCCCCGAGCTCCAGGCAACGCCCCAGTACCATCTGCAGCACCACTCGCCCGCCGTGCCCGTGGAGCTCGAGAACGTCCTCCCCTGTATACGACGCTGGCGCCGGAAAGAAGAGTGCAATCCCGTCGTCGATCGGTTCCCCGTTTGCTCCTCTGAAGGTCGCGCGCGCGGCCAGGCGCGCTGGAGGCTCGGTGCCGAGCAATTGCTTCGCGAAATGGCTCAGATCCTTTCCGGAAACGCGAACGATTCCGATCCCGGCCCTTCCCTGAGCGGTCGCAATGGCCGCGATGATCTGGGTGTCGAACGATCCTGCCATGGCCGCCTTGTCGGGCGTTGCCCTCAGCCCGCCTTCAGCGCGACTTCAGCGCTTGCCGCCGCCGGATTTGTCCCCGATCATGCTAGTGATCTGCCACTGTTGCAGGATCGAGAGGATGTTGTTCACGAACCAATAAAGGACCAGGCCCGAGGGAAAGAAATAGAACATTACTCCGAACGCCAACGGCATGATCATCATGACCTTGGCTTGAACCGGATCCGGTGGAGTAGGGTTCATCTTGGTCTGTATGAGCATTGAGGCCATCATCAGTGTCGGCAGCACGTACCAGGGGTCGGGTGCCGAAAGATCTTTGACCCAGAAGTAGAACGGTGCGTAGCGCAGTTCCACGCTTTCGAAAAGTACCCAATACAGGGCAATGAATACCGGGATCTGAACGAGGATCGGCAGGCAACCTCCGAGAGGGTTGATCTTTTCGGTCTTGTACAATTCCATCATCGCCTGGTTCATCTTCGCCTTGTCGTCCGCGTACTGCTCGCGCAGCTTCATGAGGCGGGGCGTGACGAGTTTCATCCTCGCCATGGAGCGGTAGCTCGCGGCGGAAAGGGGGAAGAAGATCAACTTGATGACGATGGTCAGCAGGATGATCGCAAGACCCCAGTTCCCCAACCAGCCATGGAACAGCTTCAGAACCCAGAACAACGGCGCAGAGATCACGC
>DASSJA010000329.1:0-4540 GCA_035691445.1 Burkholderiales bacterium
GAACGGGACGATTATAATCCGTGTGTTTTTATCCAAGATGATGTCAATGAAAATCCTGGTCGCCGTCAAGCGGGTGGTCGATTTCAACGTCAAAGTGCGCGTCAGGGCCGACGGCTCCGCTGTGGAGACCGCCAACGTCAAGATGTCGATGAACCCTTTTGACGAGATTGCCGTGGAAGAGGCAGTGCGGCTCAAGGAGGCCGGGGTTGCGACGGAGATCGTCGCGGTGTCGTGCGGGCCGCAGGCCTGCCAGGAGACGCTGCGCACGGCGCTCGCGCTCGGCGCTGATCGAGCCGTCTTGGTCGAGACCGACGCCGAGCTGCAGCCCCTCGCCGTGGCGAAGCTTCTCAGAGCAATCGCGCAGAAGGAGAAACCGGACCTCGTCATCCTCGGCAAGCAGGCGATCGACGATGACTGCAATCAGACCGGGCAGATGCTCGCGGGGATTCTCGGCTGGCCGCAGGCGACTTTCGCGTCGAAGCTGAAGATGGCGGGAGACAAGACGGAGGTGACGCGCGAAGTGGACGGGGGCCTGGAGACGATCGCCATCAAGCTGCCTGCGGTCGTGACGACCGACCTCAGGCTGAACGAACCGCGCTACGTCACGCTGCCCAATATCATGAAGGCAAAGAAAAAGACGCTTGAACTGCTGAACCCCGGCGCCCTCGGTGTCGACGTCGCCCCGCGACTGAAGACGCTCAGAGTCGAGGAGCCTCCCAAGCGCAAGGCGGGGGTGAAAGTGCCGGACGCCAAGACGCTGGTGCACAAGCTGCGGACCGAGGCGAAAGTGATACCGTGAGCGTCCTGGTCATCGCCGAGCACGACAATGCCTCGCTCAAGGCCGCCACGCTCAACACCGTCGCGGCCGCCGCCCAGATCGGCGGGGATATCGTCGTCCTCGTCGCAGGGTCGGCCTGCGCGGCGGCGGCGAAAAGCGCCGCCGCGATCGCGGGCGTGAAGAAAGTGCTCATCGCCGACGCGCCGCACTACAAGGATCAGCTCGCGGAGGATCTCGCCGCGCTCGCCGTCGCCCTCGCCGGTGCTCACACGCATGTCCTGGCGCCGGCGACTTCCTTCGGAAAAAACGTGGCTCCGCGCATCGCGGCGCTGCTCGACGTCGCGCAGGTCTCGGACATCGTCGAAGTGAAGAGCGCGGACACTTTCGTACGCCCGATCTACGCCGGCAATGCGCTCGCCACGGTGCAGTCTCGGGACAGGATCAAGGTGATCACCGTGCGGACCACGGGCTTCGATGCCGTTGCCGCGAGCGGAGGCGCCGCGGCGGTGGAGAGCGCGGCTGCAAGTGCGGAGACCGGACTCTCGTCTCTTGTCGGGCGTGCACTGACGAAATCGGAGCGCCCGGAGCTGACCTCGGCGCGTGCAATCGTATCCGGCGGCCGCGGCATGGGTTCGGGGGACAACTTCAAGCTGCTCGAGCCGCTCGCCGACAAACTGGGGGCGGCGATGGGCGCGTCGCGCGCGGCCGTCGATGCGGGCTTCGTGCCGAACGACTGGCAGGTGGGGCAGACCGGCAAGATCGTCGCGCCGGACCTCTATATCGCCGTGGGGATCTCCGGTGCGATCCAGCATCTCGCGGGGATGAAGGACAGCCGGGTCATCGTCGCGATCAACAAGGACGAGGAGGCGCCCATATTCCAGGTTGCGGACTACGGGATCGTCGGCGACCTCTTTCAAATCGTTCCCGAACTGGTCAAGGAGCTCGGATGAGAGCGCTCGTCGCGGTGGGCCTGGGTCTTCTATCGACTTTCGTCGAAGCGCAGGGTTTCCCCGGGCGGCCGGTGACGCTGGTCGTGCCGTTCACCACCGGCACCGGTATCGATATCCTCGCCCGGGTCATCGGCCCGAGGCTCTCGGAGCGCTGGAAGCAGCCGGTGGTCGTGGAGAACAAACCCGGAGCGAGCGGCAACATCGGCACCGATTTCGTCGCGAAGGCCGCCCCGGACGGCTACACGCTGATGATAACCGTGAACACCTATACGATCACGCCGGCGCTGTTCAAGAGCCTGCCGTATAACCCGGAGACCGACATCGCGCCGATCAGCAAGATCGCGGTGGCGACGTATACCTTCGCCGTGAATCCGTCGGTGTTCCCCGCGAGCAACATGAAGGAAGCGATCGGGCTGATCCGCGCGCATCCGGGCAAGTACTACTTTGCTTCGCCCGGCAACGGCACGCCGCACCATGTCGGGATGGAGCTGATCAAGCAGCGCCTGGGACTGGACGTGACCCACGTGCCCTACAAGGGTTTTGCCGGCGCGATGACCGATCTCGTTGGCGGGCAGGTCCAGATGATGTTTACGCTGATCCACTCGTCCATCCCTTATGTGCGCGCGGGCAAGATCCGGGCGCTCGCGGTCACCGGTGCGAAACGCTCGCCGCAGTTCCCCGAAGCCCCGACTTTCCGCGAGCAGGGCATAGACTTCATGGACGACGTCGACGCGTGGTATGCGGTCATGGCGCCCGGGAGGACTCCGCCCCAGCTGGTCGCGCGCCTGAACGCCGACGTGAACGCGGTCATGGGCATTCCGGAGGTGCGCGACAATCTGATCAAGCAGGGCCTGATACCGACGACGAGCACGCCCGGAGAGCTCGCCACGCTCATCAGAGCCGATCTCGCCCGCTGGGCGAAAGTAGTCACAGACGCGAAGATCACGCTGGATTGACCGAGGGGTATGGCCATGATCGAATACAAAGCGCCTTTGCGCGACATGCACTTCGTCCTGCAGGAGGTGGCCGGGCTCGCCGACATCGCGCGGCTGCCGGGCTGCGAGGAGATCAACGCGGAGCTGGTCGACCAGATTCTGGAAGAGAGCGCCAAGTTCGCGAGCGGCGTCCTGTCCCCGCTCAACCACTCCGCCGATGAGGAAGGCTCGAGGTGGGAGGAGGGCAAGGTCACCACGCCCAGGGGCTTCAAGGAGGCCTACAAGCAGTTCATCGAAGGCGGCTGGAACGCGCTGCAGGCGCCGGCCGAGTACGGAGGGCAGGGGCTGCCGAAGATCGTCTCGACCCCCGTGGTGGAAATGTGGAAGTCCGCCAACCTGTCGTTTTCGCTGGTGACCATGCTCACGGCGGGCGCCGCCGAGGCGCTGATCCTGCGCGGCACCGACGCCCAGAAGAAGCAGTACCTGCCCAAGATGATTGATGGCACGTGGACGGGCACGATGAATCTCACCGAGCCGCAGGCCGGGTCGGACCTGGGCTTGGTGCGGACCAAAGCGGTGCGGGAGGGCGATCATTACCGCGTCTCGGGCCAGAAGATTTTCATCACCTATGGTGAGCATGACCTCGCCGACAACATCGTGCATCTCGTGCTTGCGCGCGTCGAGGGCGCGCCCGAGGGTGTGCGCGGCATCTCGATGTTCCTGGTTCCCAAGTTTCTGGTGAACGCGGACGGATCGTTGGGGGAGAGAAATGCGGTGCAGTGCGCGTCGATCGAGCACAAGCTCGGCATCCACGCGAGCCCGACAGCGGTTCTCGTCTACGAAAACGCGCTCGGCTATCTGGTGGGCGAGGAGAACCGCGGCCTGGAATACATGTTCATCATGATGAACCTCGCGCGCTTTGCGGTCGGCATGGAAGGGCTCGCGATATCCGAGCGCGCCTATCAGCAAGCCCTCGCGTACGCGAAGGAGAGAGTACAGAGCCGCGACGTCGCGGGCGGCGGAAAGGCCGTCCCGATCATTCGCCATCCAGACGTCCGCAGGATGCTGATGAGCATGAAGTCGCAGATCGAGGCGATGCGCGCGCTCGCGTATGTCGTCGCGGCAGCAGTGGACAAATCGCTGAGGCACGCGGACAAGGACGAGCGTGCCCGCAGCCAGGCGTTCGTCGATCTCATGATCCCGATCGTGAAAGGCTGGTTCACCGAAACCGGCATCGAGGTGGCGTCGACGGGCATTCAGGTGCACGGGGGCATGGGTTTCATCGAGGAGACCGGCGCCGCGCAGCACCTTCGCGACGCGAGGATCACGACGATCTACGAAGGCACGACCGGAATCCAGGCGAACGACCTCATCGGGCGCAAGATCGCGCGCGACGGTGGCACGACAGCGAAGGAGGTCATCCAGGCGATGCGCGTCGTGGAAGCGGAGCTCGGCAAAGCCGGGGGCGAGGACATGGCCGCCATGCGCGAGGCCTTCTCCGCGGCGCTGACGGCCGCCGAGGAATGCATATCCTGGATGGTCATCACCTACGGCAACGACGTGAAGGCCGCGCACGCAGGCGCCGTGCCTTTCCTCAGGCTCATGGGCATCGTCTGCGGAGGCTGGCAGCTCGCGCGCTCGGCCCTCATCGCACGCCAGCGGCTGTCGGAAGGGAAGGGCGACAAATCGTTCTACGAGGCGAAGATCAAGACTGCCCGGTTCTACGCAGATCATGTGCTGACCCAGGGCCCTGCGCTGCGGAACACGATCGTGCACGGCGCGGCCGGTGTGATGGCGCTCGCGGAGGAGCAGTTCTGAAAGCGGCCGCCCGCGCGGCGCGAAACCGAATCGTATCGGGATTACAAACCGATACAATT
>DASSJA010000330.1:0-4196 GCA_035691445.1 Burkholderiales bacterium
TTCTCGTCAACAACGCGGGCGTCGCGCAGGACAACCTGGTCCTGCGCATGAAGGAGTCGGAGTGGGACACGGTGATCGATACCGATCTCACATCGGCGTTCCGTCTGTGCAAGGCGGTATTGCGTGGAATGGTCAAGGCGCGCTCGGGCCGGATCATCAATATCACTTCCGTGGTCGGGTCGACCGGGAACGCCGGCCAGGTCAACTATGCCGCGGCGAAAGCGGGTGTCGCCGGCATGACGCGATCGCTTGCGCGAGAGGTGGGCAGCCGCGGCATCACGGTCAATTGCGTTGCGCCGGGTTTCATCGACACGGATATGACCCGCGAGCTCGTGGAAGGGCAGCGCGCGGCGCTTCTCCAGCAAATTCCGCTGGGACGCCTCGGAAATCCGGATGACGTAGCCGCCGTGGTGGCATTCCTGGCCTCCCCGCTGGCCGGCTACGTCACCGGAGCGACGCTTCATGTGAACGGCGGCATGTACATGAATTGAGATCGCTTGCCGACGGCAAAGGGGGTTCTGCTACAATGCGCACCTCCGAATTTCGATGGCAGCAGACAAGGGGAAGGAGGCCGCAATGGAAAACGTTGAACAGCGCGTCAAGAAGATCGTCGCGGAACAGCTCGGCGTAAACGAAGCGGAGATCAAGAACGAGTCCTCGTTTGTCGACGACCTCGGCGCCGACTCGCTCGACACCGTCGAATTGGTCATGGCCTTGGAAGAGGAGTTCGAGACGGAGATCCCGGACGAGGAGGCGGAGAAGATCACTACCGTCCAGCAAGCCATCGAGTACGTCAACGCCCACGCCAAGAAAACCTGAGTTTCCCAACGGCTGGAGCGCATTTGAGCCGCCGTCGTGTTGTTGTCACCGGATTAGGAATCGTCTGCCCGATCGGCAACACCGTTGCGGGAGCCTGGTCGAGCGCGCTCGCCGGCAAATCCGGCATCGGGCGCATCACCCACTTTGACGCGAGTTCCCTGCCGAGCCGGATCGCGGGTGAAGTAAAGAATTTCGACATCGCCGCGTACCTTTCGCCGAAGGAAGCGCGCCGCATGGACCGCTTTATCCATCTGGGGATCGCCGCCGGCGTCGAGGCGATGAAGGACGCGGGCCTGGAAGTGACCGAGGCGAACGCCGCGCGCATCGGGGTCAACGTCGGCTCGGGAATCGGCGGCCTGCCGATGATCGAGGAAACGCACAACGACGTGCTCAAAGGCGGGCCCCGCAAGATCTCGCCGTTCTTCATTCCGAGCACGATCATCAACATGATCTCGGGAAACCTGTCGATCATGCACGGGCTCAAGGGACCCAACCTGGCGATGGTCACCGCGTGCACCACGTCGGCCCACTGCATCGGTGATTCCGGGCGCCTGATCGAATACGGGGACTGCGACGTGATGGTCGCCGGCGGCGCCGAGGCGACGATCACGCTGCTCGCGGTCGGGGGATTCGCTTCCGCACGGGCGCTGTCGACGCGGAACGACGATCCCGCCACGGCTAGCCGCCCCTGGGACAAGGGCCGAGACGGTTTCGTTCTCGGAGAAGGGGCAGGCGTGCTCGTGCTCGAGGAATTCGAGCACGCAAAACGGCGCGGCGCGCGGATCTACGCCGAGCTTGCCGGCTACGGGATGAGCGGCGACGCCCACCATATGACGGCTCCCCAGGAGAGCGGTGAGGGCGCGGCGCGCTGCATGGAGAACGCGTTGCGCAACGCCAGGCTCAACCGCGACGACATCGACTACGTCAATGCGCACGGAACGTCGACCCCGCTGGGTGACCTCGCGGAAACCGTGGCGCTGAAGCGCTGCTTCGGCGAGCACGCGAAGAAGCTCGCCGTCAGCTCGACCAAGTCCATGACCGGTCACCTGCTGGGCGCGGCAGGGGGGGTGGAGGCGGTTTTCTCCGTGCTCGCGATTCGCGATCAGGTCGCTCCGCCCACGGCCAATCTTCTCGAGCAGGATCCCGCCTGCGATCTAGACTACGTGCCGAACACGGCACGGCCCATCCCGATACGGGCGGTCCTTTCGAACTCGTTCGGGTTCGGGGGTACCAACGGAACTCTGATCTTCAAGGGCGTGTGATTCAGCGCCGTCTCCCGCCGGCCCGCGGCGCGCACGAGAACTGATTCGTGGCCGATGTCCGCCGCGCCCAGCCTGCGGTTCGACCTGCGGCCCTCGCTCAAGCTTGCCTGCCTGCTCGTGCTCGCGCACGGGCTTGCGCTTGCGGCGGTCGGGGTAAGCTTGACCGGGTGGCCGCTTTACGTGGCCGGCTTCGGGGTCCTGCTCTCGGGTATAGCCTCGCTCACGAGCGTCCTGCACCGGCCCTCGCGGTCTGCCGTGTCCCTGGAATTGCACCACGACGGACGCGCGTACTGGCGGGACGGCAGGGGAAAGGTGCACGAAGGCCGGCTCGGCAAAGACCATTTCGTCTCGGCGGCACTCGTCGTCATGGGGCTGGAACAGACCGGGCGCGCTCGGAAATGGGTGGTGCTGATGGCCGATTCAGCGTCCCGGGAGGACCTGCGCCGCCTGCGCGTCCAGCTCCGCTGGTTCCTCCGGGAGGACCCGGCGGAAGTCCAACCCGCATCGGATCGCAATAACCCCGACGGCGGCTGAACTATTTGCGCAGCACCGGGTCTGTAGCTGCACGGGCGCCGAGGTTGCGAGGACACTGCGGTATACTGCCGCCGCCTGTGGACAACTTCGAACAGAAGCGCGACACCGCTTCATCAGGGATGGCGGCGGATGAATGAGCGGGATCTCGACCGGCAGTTGGTCGAGCGGGCCCAGCGAGGCGACAAGCATGCTTTCGAGCTGCTGGTTTCGAAGTACCAACGCAAGCTGGCGAGGCTGCTGGCCCGGTTCATCCGGGACCCGGTCGAGGTAGAGGATGTCGCACAAGAGGCGTTCATCAAGGCATATCGCGCGCTTCCCTCGTTCCGGGGCGACAGCGCCTTCTACACCTGGCTGTACCGGATCGGCATCAATACCGCCAAGAACTACCTCGTGGCGCTGGGCCGGCGCGCCCCCACGAGGACCGAGTTCGATTCCGAGGACGCCGAGAGCTTCGAGGACGGCGACCAGCTTCGCGACATCAACACACCCGAGAGCATGATGATGTCCGCCGAGATCGCGCGCACGGTGAACGACACGATGGAGCAGCTGCCCGAGGAGTTGCGCAGCGCCATCACCTTGCGCGAGCTCGAGGGTCTGAGCTACGAGGACATCGCAACGATCATGAATTGCCCGATCGGCACCGTCCGCTCGAGGATATTCCGCGCGCGCGAGGCAATCGCAGAACGGCTGAGGCCGCTTCTCGATACGCGCAAGGACAAAAGGTGGTGAGTCATGAAAGAGACGATCTCAGCGTTCATCGACGGCGAACTTGAAGGCGACGTCCTTCATTCGCGTCTCGGCCAGCTTCGCGCGGACCCCGATTTGCGCAGCGCCTGGGACGTCTATCATCTGATCGGCGACGCGATCCGGGGCCAGGTCGGCCCGGAAATCGCGCCGCGCGTGCTTGCCCGTCTGCGCAAGGAGCCCACGGTACTCGCTCCCCGGCCGCGAAAGAAGACCGCTGCAGAGCGGATCGGCTGGTACGGGCTGTATGCCGCCGCGAGCGCCGCCGCGGTCGTCGTGGTCGTGTGGACCGCGTTCCCCGGCTGGCACACCGAACCGCAGCTCGCGGCGACCCCCGCTGCGACGACGGCCGAGGCGCCGGCGGAAGGCCTGGTCGTGACCCTGCCCGCCTCGGAAGTCGAGAACTATCTGTGGGCCCATCAACCCTATTCTCACGCGAGCACCATGCAAGGGATCGCTCCCTACGTGCGCAGCGTAGCGGACGAGCGCAGGCCGGTCGCCAAATGACGCAGGATTTCGCGTTGCGCCTGTGGCGGCCGGTAAGGCTACTGCCGTTCCTGCTCCCGGTCTCTGCTGCGATAGCCCAGACCGACACCTCCGCGCTGCAGTGGCTTCAGCGCATCTACACGGCGTCCGAGAAGCTGAACTACACGGGCACCTTCGTCTATCAGCAGGGGCAGCAAGTCGAAACCTCGCGCATCACCCACCTCGCCGAGGCTTCCGGACCGCGCGAGCGCCTCGAGGCCCTGGACGGCACGCCGCGCGAGATCATCCGAACCGGGGACGAAGTCGTGTGCTACCTGCCGGCCAGCGCGACGGTGAAGATCGACAAGCGGC
>DASSJA010000331.1:0-2008 GCA_035691445.1 Burkholderiales bacterium
CACCGATGTGCCTCGCCGCCGCAGGTGCCAAAAATCGCGCTTTTGCCCGCGACCGCGCCGGGCCGGGCAGGATGATCGGATCCAGCGCTCAATAAGGCCTTGAACCGGCAGCCATTCACCCCCAACTTCCCGCCAATCGAACCCTATTAAAAGGTCTCACCGATGCGGATGGACAAGCTCACGAGCCGATTCCAGCAGGCGCTGGCCGACGCCCAATCGCTTGCCGTCGGCCGCGACCACCAGTTCCTCGAGCCCGCTCACGTCCTGCTGGCGCTCCTCGACAGCCAGGGCGGGACGGTGCGGCCGCTCCTGGTCAAGGCGGGCGCCGACGTCAACCGGTTGCGCTCGGAGCTTGGCGCCAGCCTCGATCGGTTACCGAAGGTGGAGGGGACCCCCGGCGAGGTCCACGTCTCCAATGAGCTCAACCGGATCCTCAACGTCACCGACAAGCTCGCGCAGCAGCGGGGCGATCAGTTCATCTCGAGCGAGCTCTTCGTGCTCGCCGCCTTCGAAGACCGCAATCTGACGCGCCTCTTCCGCGAGGCCGGCGTCATACGCGGCGCGGTTGAGAAGGCGATCGAAGAGGTGAGGGGCGGCGAGAAGGTCGCCGACGCCAATGCCGAGGAGAGCCGCCAGGCACTGGAGAAGTACACGATCGATCTGACGGCCCGGGCCTCCTCGGGCAAGCTCGATCCGGTCATCGGTCGCGACGATGAGATCCGCCGCACCATCCAGGTGCTGCAGCGCCGCACGAAAAACAACCCGGTGCTGATCGGTGAGCCCGGTGTCGGCAAGACCGCCATCGTCGAAGGCCTCGCGCAGCGCATCATCAACGGCGAGGTGCCCGAGGGCCTGAAGAACAAGCGCATCCTGGCGCTCGACATGGGCGCGCTCATTGCGGGCGCGAAATTCCGCGGCGAGTTCGAGGAGCGCCTGAAGGCCGTGCTCAGCGACCTCTCCAAGCAGGAAGGTCAGATCATCCTCTTCATCGACGAGCTGCATACCATGGTCGGTGCCGGTAAGGCCGAGGGCGCCATGGACGCCGGCAACATGTTGAAGCCGGCGCTCGCGCGCGGCGAGTTGCATTGCGTCGGCGCCACGACGCTCGATGAGTACCGCAAGTACATCGAAAAGGACGCTGCCCTGGAGCGGCGCTTCCAGAAGGTGTTGGTCGATGAGCCCTCGGTCGAGGACACCATCGCCATCCTGCGCGGCCTGCAGGAGCGTTACGAAGTCCACCACGGTGTCGACATCACCGATCCGGCGATCGTCGCAGCGGCCACGCTGTCGCACCGTTACATCACCGACCGGCAGCTGCCCGACAAGGCAATCGACCTCATCGATGAGGCCGCGGCGCGCATCCGCATGGAGATCGATTCCAAGCCCGAGGCGCTCGATCGCCTCGAGCGGCGCATCATCCAGCTCAAAATCGAGCGGGAAGCGCTGAAAAAGGAGCAGGACGAGGCCTCGCGCAAGCGCCTCGCGACGCTGCAGGAGACCCTCCACGGGTTGGAGAAGGAATATTCCGACCTCGAGGAGGTCTGGAAATCCGAGAAGGCCACGCTTCAGGGCGCGGCACAGATACGCGAGGAGCTCGACCGGGTGCGCCTCGAGCTCGATGCGGCTCGCCGTGCCGGCGACCTCGGCCGCATGGCGGAGCTGCAGTACGGCAAGATCCCGGAGCTCGAGAAGCGGCTCGCGGCCGCCGCAGCAGCGGAGGACAAGGCGCCGCAGCTCGTGCGCAACAAGGTGACGGAGGAGGAGATTGCCGAAGTCGTCTCCAAGTGGACGGGCATCCCGGTTTCCAAGATGTTGGAGGGCGAGAAGGAGAAGCTCCTCAGGATGGAAGAGGCGCTCGGCAGACGCGTCGTCGGCCAGGATGAGGCGCTGAAGATCGTTTCCAACGCCATCCGCCGCTCGCGGGCCGGTCTCGCTGATCCGCGCCGCCCCAACGGCTCATTCCTCTTCCTCGGCCCGACCGGCGTCGGCAAGACCGAGCTCTGCAAGG
>DASSJA010000332.1:0-2794 GCA_035691445.1 Burkholderiales bacterium
CCTGGGCAACGCCACGCCGCATCTGCATTGGCACGTCGTTCCGCGCCGCCGCGACGACCGCCATTTTCCCCGCCCCATCTGGTCGGAGCCGTCGCGCCCGCGGGTGCCGCGAGCGGCCCTGGACCGCGGAGAGCTGGGCGCGGCTCTGAAACAGCTGCTCGTCTAGGCGATATGTCGACCTTCGATCTCCCCAGCATCCGCCCCGACGCCGCTCCGGAATTCACCGATGCTTCCGGTTGCGGCAAGTGGCTCCAGTCCCTGCCGCTCATCAATGTCGGACCATCTCACGTCCGTTTGCTAGGACAGATCGGGGAATTGAACGCCTGCAAGATCGCGCCCGCTGAGCGTTTGAAGATCATGGAGCTACTGCGCGAGCCCGTGAGCTTCGTGCAGGTGGAGCACTCCAAGAAGTTTGCCAGCCGGCCCGCGCCGCTCGCCGCGCCCGAGCGCGAGATCCTGGGCAATATCTGCGCGCTCTGGGACGCTCTTTCGGTCGGATACCAGCACTGCCTGCAGGCGATTGCCGAGCACGCTTCGGGCTTGAGCGCGCCGCTCACGGGCCAGCGCGTCCTGTGGTGCACCGGGCAGAAGATGATCTCCCACTATCAGGCGTATCAGGACGTCGGCGAGCGCGAATGGAAGCTCCTGCACAGCGTCTATGCGTTGATCGAAGAGCGCGGAGGGACCGGCGGTGAAGTCCTCCATCCGGCACACAAGGGCCTGCAGACGACCTGCATGGAAACCTACGCACAGGTGCTGCTCCTCGATCTCGCCAACCCCGGAAAGCTCACTCCGCGCCAGATCGAGCTCATTTCGCAATGGCTCGAGCGCTGGACGCGCAAGGTGACGATCGGGCGCGCGTCCGCGAGCCCGGACGAGGGCGCCGCGCCACTCCTGGTCGACCTCGCGGGCGCCGGCGGCGCCTCGCGCCGTGGGGCACAGAGCGAGACCACGCGCGTCGTGGACATCCAGGAGCTCGGAAGCGGCGTGCGCAAGCGCGTCAGCTTGCTGCGCAAGGGCGAGACCCCAGCGGAGGTCGGGCTCGGCGAAGACGTCACCGCCACGCTCGCGGAGAGCCTGCTGACGATGCTGTACCGGCGCTGGTGCGAGGACAAGCAGTCGCGCGCGCATCCGCGCCACGGCGCGAGCGGCACTGCGCAGACCTGCGTGGGAATGCCAGCGATACACTACTTCGTCACCGGGCGCGCCTTCGCGGCGCGCGCAGACTCGCGGAAGATGTCGAAGACGCAGGCCGACGAAATCGCCGTCTTCGGGCGCCTCGCGACGCGCCACGAGGAGGAGCCCGGTACCGTGCCGAACTTTGCGCTCGAGACCTGGCAGATCAAGGACGAAAGCGCCTCGGGGCTGCGCCTGGAGCGCGTACAGCCGGCGGACGGTTCGCGCCTCCTGCTCGGCCAGCTGCTGGGGATACGGCTGGCCGACGCGAAGGGCTTTCTCCTCTGCACGGTCAAGTGGCTGTCCGTCTCGTCGGAATTCGCGCTGCGCATAGGCGTGCAGATGCTCCCGGGCGTTCCTCAAGGGATCGCAATAAAGCCGACCGGCCCGAGCGCAGCAGCAGAGCCGCACATTCAGGCATTTCTGCTGCCGGCGCTCGCTGCGCTCCAGTCTCCCGACTCGCTGATCGTCCCTCCTGGGTGGTTCAAGCCGAAGCGCGAGGTCGAAATGGTCACCGATCACGTGGGACAGATACGGCTCGCGGCGCTCGTCGATCGCGGCGCGGACTTCGAGCGCGTTACCTTCGAAGCGGCTTGAAGCACCCGGAATGGCCGCGTCGGGCAAGCCGACCCCCACCGAGATCAAATTGCATCAGAAGTCCAGGGTGCTCGAGGTCTCCTTCTCCGACGGAAGCCGCTTCGAATTGCCGTACGAGTTCCTGCGCGTGCACTCCCCGTCGGCGGAGGTGCGCGGCCACGGACCGGGACAGGAAGTCCTGCAGGTCGGCAAGAAGGAAATCGACATCGTGAGCCTGGAACCGGTGGGGAGCTACGCGGTGCAGCCGCATTTTTCCGATGGGCACAGCACCGGGATCTATTCATGGGAATATCTCTACGATCTGGGCGTGAATCGCCAAACTCTCTGGCAGAGCTATCTCGAGCGGCTCAAGGCCGCCGGCGCGCGGCGCGAACCCTGAGCCCGACCGTGTTCCGGCCAACCTGCTAGCATTCCAACATGAGCCAGACCGATTTCGGCTACGAGCGCGTCGACCGCGCGAAGAAGGCGGGGCGTGTGGCCGGCGTGTTTTCCTCGGTTGCGGGCAAGTACGACCTGATGAACGATCTGATGTCGGGCGGACTGCACCGCGTGTGGAAGGCCTTCGCGGTGGCGCTCGCCGGCGTGCGCGAAGGAGAGCGGGTGCTCGACATTGCGGCGGGGTCCGGCGATCTGGCCCTCGAGTTTGCGAAACGTGCCGGCACGACCGGAGAGGTATGGCTCACCGACGTCAATCGAGCGATGCTCGAGCGCGGGCGCGATCGCCTCATCGACCGCGGCCGGCCCCTGCCAGCGGTGCAGTGCGACGCTGAAGCGCTGCCTTTCCCCTCGAACTACTTCGATTGCGTCAGCGTGGCCTTCGGCTTGCGCAACATGACCGACAAGGAAGCCGCGCTCGCTGAGATGCGCCGCGTGCTCCGACCCGCAGGCAGGCTGGTCGTGCTCGAGTTCTCGCGGGTCTGGCCGCCGTTCGCGAAAATCTACGACTGGTATTCGTTCACCGTGCTGCCCTGGCTCGGCAAGACCGTGGCGGGCGACGAAGCGGCATACCGGTATCTCGCCG
>DASSJA010000333.1:0-5102 GCA_035691445.1 Burkholderiales bacterium
CGATGCCCGCGGCTGTCGCCTCCGCCAGCTCCGCGTCGCTCTTGCCCGGACCGGCAAAGCTGATCGTCCCCGGATCCGCGCCCGAAGCCAACGCAATCCTGAGCTCGCCCGCGGAGGCGACATCCAGGCCGTCCACGAGGCCCGCGAGCAGCCGCACGACCTCCGGCATCGGATTGGCCTTGATGGCGTAGTGCAAGTGCACCTGCTCGGGCAGGTGCTTGCGCAACAGTTCGACACGCCGCGTGATCAGGCTCCGGTCATAGGCATAGAAGGGCGTTCGGCCGACACGCCGGGCGAGCTCGGTGAGCGGGATTCCGTTGACCTGGAGGCAGTCGTCGACCACCGGGAACTGGGTCATCGGCGCGTGTTGGGGTCTCGCGCTGCCCATCGCTATTTGCTCCGATCCGGCTCGAACAGGTCCCGCATCTCGTTCGCCATCAGCTTGCGGTCGATCTTGCCGTTGGGATTGCGCGGCAGGTTCCCTTCGTGCACCGTCACACGCGCGGGCACCATGTATGCCGGCAGCTGCCGCCGGCACTGCGCCAGGAGCGCTTCGCTATCGAGCTGCGCGCCGTCACGCGCGGTCGCGACCACGACGATCGCCTGCCCGAGCACCGCGTGCGGAATGCCGAGCGCCGCAACCTCGCCGACCAGCCCGGTCGCGTACACCACCTCCTCGATCTCGGTAGGGCTCACGCGATAGCCCGAGGTCTTGATCATCTCGTCGCGGCGGCTGATGAAATACAGGAAACCCTCTTCGTCCATCCGCACGGTGTCGCCCGACCAGACCGCGATCTCGGGCATGACCAGGCCTTCGGGTCGGCCCGGAGCCGGCTTGAAACGCTCCGCAGTCTTTTCCGGGTCGTTCCAATAGCCGAGCGACACCAGCGCGCCGCGGTGCACGAGCTCGCCCGGCTCATCCGGCGCGCAGGGCGTCCCATCCTCGCGCACCACGAGCACTTCGGCGTTTGGAATCGCCTTGCCGATCGAATCGGGCCTGCGGTCGAGCTCCGAGGGGGGCAGGTAGGTGGAGCGGAACGACTCGGTCAGCCCATACATCAGGAACACCAGCGTTTTCGGCAAGGCCGACCGGAGCGCATCGAGAGTTGCTCTGGGCATGCGGCCGCCGGTGTTCGCGATGTAGCGCAAGCTGCGGCGCGCGGCCTCCGGCCACTCGAGCTGCGCGAGCTGGATCCACAGCGGCGGCACGGCGGTCAATCCGGTGATTCCTTCCCGCTCGACCGCGCGAATGACGTCGCGCGGCAGGAGATAGTCGATCAGCGCGACGCTGGCGCCGACGTGGAACGCCGTGGTGAGCTGGCTGAAGCCCGCATCGAAGCTCAAGGGCAGCGCGGACAGGATGCGATCACCGGGGCGATTTTCGAGATACTGCGCCACGCTCTTCGCACCGGCGACCACGTTCCGGTGGGACAGGACGACCCCTTTGGGCTTGCCGGTGCTGCCCGAGGTATACAGGATCGCCGTCATGTCCGTGTCGATGACCCGGTGTGCGCGCCCTCCGGCGCCTGCGGTCACCGCGTCTTCCCAGGCAACGATGCCGACACCCGGAAGCCTCGGCGCACCGCCCGCCGGCCCAACGACGATCACCGCGCGCAGATCTGCGCATCCCTCGAAGGACTCGGCGAGAAGATTCAGGCGCTCCGCGGAGGTCACCAGTATGCGCACATTGCAGTCTCTCAGGATGTACGCGACCTGTGCCGCCTTGAGCACCGGATTGACCGGTACGAACGCGCCGCCGGCGGCGGCGGCGCCGAACATCGCGGCGACGGTTTCGGGACGCTTCTCCAGATAAACGGCGACGCGGTCGTGGCGCGCGAGTCCCAGCTCCAGCATGGCCTCGGCGGCTCGGTCCACCAGCCCGGCGAGGTTCGCGTAGCTGGTGTCCTTTTCCCGGTACGCGAGCGCCTCGCCTTCCGGCGTCCTGTCCGCGGTGAGTTTTATCAATTCGTGCAGGAGCGCGGCCATCAGGTCCTCAGGATTCCTGCGGCGCCGCGTCACTCTCCGGCCTGTCTTTCGTCATCCGGATATTCGTCGCGATGCGCTTGATCTTCCGCAGAAACGGCCATCGATAGTAGTTGACGTGATACATCGTGCGCACGTCATTGCTCCATTTCGTGTGCCATTCCATCACTCGGCCGTAGAACTCGATCCGCCCTATACGTCCCTCTTCGAACAGCTTCCCGAATGCCTCCTGTCGCATGAGGAAAGCAGGGGATATCGACTTGAAAGATTCATCGTAAGTGGTCTTGAGTATGACAAGCGCGCCGCCGCCCTCGATACACAGATCCACCGCGACCACGCGCTCGTCGAAGCGGTAGCGGTAGATGCGCCCTTTGCCTGCTTCGCAAAACGCTTCGAGCATGCAGCGGTAAAAACGGCCCTGGGCGTTGTCCGCGGTTATGGCGGTACCACCGGAGACTTTCCACCCCGCGCTCTCGAGGCGGCCGTAATCCGCGATCGCCGGGGCGACTTCTTCCGGGCGTGTCAGGATTTCCAGGCGCGTCGCGACGCCGTCCTGCGCCAGCTTGGCGCGCTGGCGCTTCATATTGTGGCGCAAATTCTTGCCGCGCTGGCTCCAATAATCGTCGAAGGTGCCCGTCACGGGTACGCGGGCGGTCCGGATGTAATCGAGAGTGTCCAGGGAGGCCGACTCGCTCGGTCTGGGGACACAGCCGGGATCCTGCTGCGTCACGCCGACGACCAGGGCTGCGCCCGGGAGACTTCTCGCAAGCGCGGACAGCAGGCGCTCGAAATCCTGGTCCGGCCGCATCACCCACGCGCCGAGCGGCGCCTGCGAGGGTTGGAACGATTCCCAGCTCGCCCAACCCCTTCGCGACAGTACTCCCATGGCGATCGGCCCTTGGGTGCCTTCGCACAGGGCGACTTTCAGTCCTGCGGCGCCAAACGCATTGCACAGGGGAAGGATGAACCGCGAGTGTAGGAACGGCAGGTCGCCCGCGCTGGCATTGAGCGCGTTCCAGGTCGGAGCAAGCTCCTCGAGCCGCGAGATCGGAAAGAATGTCCACTTCATGTGCCGGCGGTCCCTATTCCGTCAAGCAGGATCCCCAGTTCGCGCGCGCGATGCGATCTGGACGCCTCGGCCACGAGCGCCGCGCCGGGTAGCACCGGCTCGCCGCGCTTCGCCCGGTCGAGGAAGCGCCGCAACTCGAGGCCGATCGCCGCCGCCGAATCGAGCGGAGCGATATCCGGGATGCCCGCTTTGCGCAGCAGCGATGCGGTGTCGCCTCCCGGATCGGTCAAAGCGAGGATCGGGCGTTTGCAGCGCAGGTACTCGTACACCTTGGCCGGGATCTGGTCGTTGCAGTTGCTCGCCTGGAGCACGAGCAGCCCGTCCGCGCGCACCATTTCCTGCAGAGCATCGCGATAAGGTATGGGGGGGCAGAGCTCCACCACGCTTCCCACGTGGAACTTGTCGATCAGCTTTCCCAGCACATCCTCGTGGGCGGAAGCGCGCAGCCGCAACCGCAATTCACCCGGCTTCAGCCGCTCCTCGTCGAGCATCAGCCGCAACGCCTGGAACAGCTGCGTGGGATCGCGTTCGCTCGGATAGACGATGCCGCTGTGGACCAGCGTAAACGTCCCCGGCAGCAGCGGGCTCCTGTCGGGGCTCCCGAGCCGCGTGAAGCTCTCCTCGTCATACCCGTTTTCGACCACGGAAAGCCGCGCAGCGGGCACGTCCGGATAACGTTCCCGGTAGGTACGCGCCGCCCCGGGCGCTGCGAAAACGCAGAAAGACGCGCTGTGCAGCGCGCGCTCCTCGATCTCCCGAAAGCTCCTCCAGGTTTTGGGATCCGCCGGATAGCCGTCCTGGGCCATGGGGTCGCGAAAATCGGCAATCCAGGGCAGCCCGGAGAGACGATGGAGGGTTTGCCCGATCTTGTGCGCGGTCGCTATCGGGTAGGTGCTCCATAGGGCGTGGGGACGGTATTCCCTGATCATCTTGAGGCCCTTCGGGACCGCAGCGAACCACCACGTGACCCAGCGATCCGGCCGGGCCGCGAATCCGGGGTAGCGGCCGATCACTGCGATATGGCGCGACGCGTCCAGGGCGAACGCGCGCTCCACAATGGTGTCCGGGGGCAGGTCCGCGAGCTGATCGTCGCTCACGCGCTCGTAGGCCCGGGGATGCGCGGTCAGGATGATAGGCTCCCAGCCGAACCTGGGGAGGTGGCGTGCGAAACCGATCGTCCGCTGGATGCCGCTGCTTCCCGCGAGCGGCGGGAAGTGGAAGGCGATCATCAAGATCCGCTTCATGCGTCCGTGAGACTCAGTACGCACGCTCGAGGCAGTCTTCGGTCGCTGCGATCAGGGCCTCGCACACGGTAATCTCGGTCGTGGACCAGAAAGGTTCACCTCTGACGGCTGCAGCGCGAATGTCCAGTCCCTTCGATCGCCATGCTTCCAGTGCACGCTGGGACGCCGGCGAAAGCCTAGGTTCCGCCGCTGGGCTGACTTCCAGGCAATGCACGCGCTCGACCGCCGGCATGAGATCGGCAAGGTTCAGAGCGTCGATCTCCGCTGCCAACCCGGGGTGCAGATCGTAGCCCGCGATCTCGAGCGTCCCTCCGCGGGCGAGCGTCTCCCGCAGCTCGCGCACGCCGGTCTGTGCCTCCCCAGCGACCAGCATCTCGGCTGCCAGCCGCAACCTGAGGAACTGGGTCAAGAACTGCTCACCGTTGCTCACCGGCTGCCACAGCAGGAGTTGCTCCACGCCCAGGCCGTGGTCACCGGCGGCGTCCGCGGCCAACGACGCTCCCAGCCGCAATCCCCAGAGGCCGAGCGGCCCATTCGCGCGGGATTTCAGCCACGCAAGGGCGATTCGCAGATCCTGTTTCCAGATTCCCCATCTCGCATCGGCGAAATCCCCGCTGCTGTCGCCGCAGCCGAACAGGTCGATCTGCAGCACGGCATGTCCCGCTGCAGCCAGCCTCCGGGACTGCAGCGCCGCCATTCTGCGTGCCTTGTTCATCTCTTCGCAGAACGGATGCACGTATACGAAGCCGCAGCCTTTGCTGCCGTCGGCAGCGGGATGATAGATGCAGAGTCGATTGCCGGGTTCA
>DASSJA010000334.1:0-3504 GCA_035691445.1 Burkholderiales bacterium
GCCCTCATCCAAGGCTCCTCCGGCCTGCTGAAGATCCTCCGCGAAAGGAACATCGACACCCTCCTCATCGCCGGCACCAAGACCAACGTCTGCTGCGAATGCACCGCGCGCGACGCGATGATGCTCGACTTCAAGGTCGTAATCCTCTCGGACTGCACCGCTGCGCTGTCCGACGAGGAGCATCTCGCGACGCTCGAGAACGCGATCCAGCAGTTCGGCGACGTGCTCACCGCGGAGGAGGCGCTGGCGCTGCTCGGCAAGTAGCCTGCATACGCTGTTTTCACAAAAGGGAACCCCATGGCGAAGTTCGAAAGCATCCTCGGAACGGTAGGCAACACCCCGGTGGTGAAGGTCGGCAAGCTCGCGCCGCCCGGAATCAACCTCTACGTGAAGATCGAAGCCTTCAATCCGCTGGGCTCGGTGAAGGACCGCCTCGCCCTCGGCGTCATCCAGGACGCGGAGCGCAGCGGCAAGCTCAAGCCCGGGCAGACCGTGATCGAGGCGACGAGCGGCAACACCGGCATCGGCCTCGCCATGGTGTGCGCGCAGAAAGGCTACCCGCTGGTCGTCACGATGGCGGAGTCGTTCAGCGTCGAGCGCCGCAAGCTGATGCGCTTCCTCGGCGCCAAGGTGGTGCTCACGCCCGCGGCGCTGCGCGGCACCGGCATGGTGAACAAGGCGGTGGAGCTCGCGAAGAAGCACGGCTGGTTCCTCACGCGCCAGTTCGAGAACGAAGCCAACGCCGACATGCACTCGCGCACCACCGCGCGCGAGATCATCTCCGACTTCGCCGGCGAGCCGCTCGACTACTGGGTGACCGGCTTCGGCACCGGCGGCACGCTGAAGGGCGTGGCGCGCGTGCTCGCGAAGGAGCGCCCGGAGACGAAGATCGTGGTCTGCGAGCCGGCGGACGCGCCGATGCTCACCAGCAAGGGGCCGCAGGAGCGCAACGCCGACGGCTCGCCGGCGGCGGGCCACCCGGCGTGGAAACCGCACCCGATGCAGGGCTGGAGCCCGGACTTCGTGCCGAAGCTCACCGCCGACGCGGTCGACATGAAGGTGATCCACAAGATCGTGACGGTCGCCGGGCCCGACGCGATGAAGTGCAGCCGCGACCTCGCGCAGAAGGAAGGCATCTTCGTCGGCATCAGCGCCGGAGCCACCCTCGCCGGAGCGCTCCAGATGTGCAAGGAAGCGCCGAAAGGCGCGACCGTCCTCTGCATGCTGCCCGACACCGGCGAGCGCTACCTCAGCACGCCGCTCTTCGCCGACATCCCGGCCGACATGACCGACGAGGAGAAATCGATCGCAGCGAGCGTCGCTTAGCCGAAGGCTGTCCGGGAGGCAAGTGTCCGTGAGAACATTCGTGCGCATCATCGGTGTCCTTAGCTTCGCTTCGGCGTTTGCAGTGTTGTGGGAACCGAGGCGCTGGTACTGGCTATTTGGGCCGATCTTCGATCTGGCCGGGACCGTGGGTGTAGCGATGGCCCTCGCCGTTATCGGGATGTTTCTACTCCTGGTGAGCACCGCACGCTAGAACGGCAACGACTACCTACGAACCAGCTGTATAGACCATTTTTCGGAGACGTCGATGATCAAGTTTTACTACAGCACCGCGCCTAACCCGATGAAGGTAGCCCTCTGCCTGGAGGAGATGGGGCTCGCCTACGAGCCGATCCCCGTGGACACGCGCAAGGGGGAGCAGCACAAGGCCGGCTACTTGCGGATCAACCCCAACGCGAAGGTGCCTGCAATCGTGGATGGCGAGGTGACGATGTTCGACAGCAACGCCATCGTGCTGTATCTCGCCGAGAAGACCGGCAAGTTCCTGCCGAAGAAGGCCGCCGAGCGCGGCCCGATGCTGTCGTGGCTGATGTTCGTCGCCTCGGGCATCGGGCCGTTCACCGGCCAGTACGTGCACTTCAAGAACTACGCGCCGGAGAAAATCGCCTACGCCATCAACCGCTACGAGTTCGAGGCGCTGCGCCACTGGGGCATCGTGGACGCGCACCTGGCGAAGAACAGGTACATGGCCGGGGACACCTACACGGTGGTCGACATGGCGCTTTGGGGCTGGGCGCGACTCGCGCCGAACGTCCTCGGCGAGCACGCGGCGAAGCTTGCCAACGTAAAGCGCGTGACGGACGAGATCAGCGCCCGCCCTGCGGCGCAGAAGGCGGTCGCCCTCAAGGACCGCCACGCCTTCAAGACCGAGATGGACGACGAGGCCAAGCGCGCCATGTTCCCGGGCAACTACCGGGCGCAGGCTGCAGGCTGAGGCTCAGGGGCCGCCCGCCCCGGGGCCGTCACGAATCCGTTATTCGGCGCGCGACTTCGGCGCGCCACGCTTCGATCGGCTTGAAGTCGGGCTGCTTGCGCGCCTCGGTCTCGACGGCGCGCCAGAGCGCTTCGTCGGAGAGCTCGAGGTCGAGCGGCATGCGCACCGGCTGGTGGCAGTGCCAGGGCGTGTCGATGAAGAGCTCGACGCGGTTGCCCTCGGGGTCGTGGAAGTAGACCGAGAGCGCGTTGCCGTGGGAGACCGGATACATCTCCTTCACGCGCTCCCGCTGCAGCCGCCGGTGCATCTCGCGCAGGCCGGCGAGCTCATCCATGCGGAAGGAGATCTGGTTGATGGGATTGAAGTTGAGGCCCTCCGGGCGCCCGCTGACCAGCACGATCTGGTGGTGGTCGCGGGGGTCGCGGCTCAGAAACACCAGGCGCACCGCCCCCCGAGGTGTTTCGAGATCCCCGTGGTCGGTGACGGCAAAACCGAGCACGCGTGTGTAAAAATCCTCCATGCGCGCGACGTCGGTCACGAACATCCCGAAGTGGCTGAACGAAAGACGCGGAACTGAGGCCATCACTCCATGAAACTCGCAACGTTCAAGACAGCGAAGGGCACGAGCTACGGCGCCGTGTCCGGCAGCGGCATTGTCGACCTAGGCAAGCGGCTCGGCAACAAGTATCAGGATTTGAAGTCATTGATTGCGGGAAACGCCGTTTCACAGGTTAATTCTTTTCTTTCGGAAAAACCTGATCTCAAAACCGAGGAGATCACCTGGCTGCCGGTGATCCCCAACCCGGACCGGATCCTGTGCGTCGGCCTCAACTACCAGGACCACGTGGTGGAGACCGGGCGCGACAACACCGAGCAGCCGGCGATCTTCATCCGCCTGCCGGAGTCGCAGGTCGGGCACAAGCAGCCGATCCTGCGGCCCAAGGAATCGACCCACCTCGACTTCGAGGCCGAGATCGCGGTGATCATCGGCAAGACCGGTCGCCGTATCTCGCAAAAAGACGCCTGGAATTTCATTGCCGGATATTCCTGCTACAACGACGGCTCGGTGCGCGACTGGCAGCGCCACACCATCCAGTGGACCGCGGGGAAGAACTTCGCGGCCACTGGCGGCTTCGGACCATGGATGGTGACCGCCGACGAGATCCCGCCCGGCACGAAGATGACGCTCAGCTGCCGGCTGAACGGCCAGCAGATGCAGCACGCCA
>DASSJA010000335.1:0-5503 GCA_035691445.1 Burkholderiales bacterium
CCCAATCCATCAATACGGCGGCCGGCGGCAACCTGATGTGCCACGAGCTCACCGAGGCCGAGCGCCGTGCCAGGATCGCGGAAGAAGAGCGGCAGGCCAGGGCGCGCAAGGAAGCGGCGGAGCGCGCCGAGCGCGAGCGCCTCGAGCGTGAGCGCGCCGAGCAGCTTGCCCGGGAAGAGGCCGCCCGGAAGGCGCAGGCTGCAGAGGAGGAGCGGCTCGCCGCCGAGCGCCGCCGGCTGGAGGAGGAGGCCGCGCGCAAGGCCCAGGAAGAGCGCGAGCTTCAGGAGAGGCTGGCGGCGGAAGCCCTTGCCCGCCAGCGCGCCGAGCAGGAGGCGCGTGAGGCGGCCGCACGCGAGTGCCGGCGTCTCGAGCAGGAACGGAGCGACGGCCGCGCCATGCTCGCGGATTTCGTCGCCAGGTACGGCCAGGCCGACGAATTCAAGGAGATCGCCGGGCAGATCAGCGCGTTTCTCGACAAGGCTTCCAAGGCGAAGCCTTGCCCGCCTGCTGAAGCCGCAGGGGCCGTGCCATCGGGGGAGCCGCCGAAATAGTGAACCTCGGAGTCGACCGGCCGGTGCCCGCGGTCGTCGCCATCGACCTGCACCGCGGGCATCTCGATCCCGCGGTCGCGACCATGCCGCTCGCGGCCGACCGCGCCGAGCGCGTGGTCGCCGCCAACGCGCGCTTCTTCAAAAGCTGCCGCGCCGCCGGCATCCCCATCGCGCACCTGCTCACGCAGTACCGCGACGCCGAGGAAATCGCCTCCATGCCGGCGTGGCTCGCGCGCTCGCGCAGCCCGGACAATCCGCGCAAGAACGTCCTCGCGCACAACCTCGCCGGCATGCCGGGCGTCGCCGTCATGCCGCAGCTGCTCCACCCAAGCGACTGGGTCGTCGACACCAAGAAGCGCTACGACTGCTTCGTCGGCACCGACCTCGACTTCCTGCTGCGCTCCCACGGCATCAACACCGTCCTCATCACCGGCGTCAACACCAACAGCTGCATCCTCTCGACCGCCTGCGCGGCCTGCTCGCGCGACTACGCCGTCGTCGTCATCGAAGACTGCGTCGACACCATGGACGGCCCGGGGCTGCACGAGGCCGCGCTCGCGTGCATCAGGACGGCATTCGGGACGGTGATGCGATCGGACGAGATTCGAAATGTCCAGGGAATCAAGACCGTTTGATGCGTGGCCATGGGTTCCAGGCGTTCACCTTCAGCGCAGCAATGCGATCGCTGCGCTCCACCAGTCCGCGAGGAGTTTCATATCCTCATCCGGGAGGAGGCGGACGAAGCTGAGAAATGCCTGTGGGTCGTAAATGCTCCAGGCCCAGCCGGCCAGGATCGCGGCACCGGCACCCACAACGGCGACGCCGGTCAGCGTTTTAGGCAGGATAAAGAGCACGGTGCCCAGAGGACCGACGTAGCTGCCGGAGCGGCGCACCAGCAGCAGCCCCGCGCAGATGAGCAGCAGGCCGAGCGGAATGAGCAAGGGCCACGGGTTCGCGAGCAGGGCATCGAGCTTCGCCTGCCACGCGTGGGTCGCGAGAGCATAGGCGGCCGCGACGGCGAGACCCCCCACGATCACCTGCATCATGCCCGTGATGAGCGCCGTCGCTCCCGCGTAGCTCGTACGCGCGCTGCGGTAAAAGCGAAAGCTCAGGCGTTTCGAGACGATCGACGCCAGTCCGGCGAGCACAAGCGCGACGCCGACCAGAAGCGTCCCCAGCGCAAGGTCCCGTTCGGCGGCGGACCGTCGGCCCTCCACGATGAAATAAATGCCGGCGGCGAGCACGCAGTATTCGACGAAGGGAAGGAGGTTGAGCAGGCAGAGCTCGACCAGGAAACGAAGGAAGCGGAGGCCGGATCGCACGAAGGAACGAAGGCGCCGGGCCAGGCTTGCGGTGACCGATCGGGCCGCGTGGGAGGCGAAGTCCAGGTCGCCTGCCTGCTCGGGAATCCGCAGCTTCTGCAGCGGCTCCGCCGCGAAAGGCCTGGGTGCCTCGACCGCGCCTCGCGCAGCAGAAGGATCGGCGCCGGACACAGGGTCTCGTCTGGCGTAAAAGATTGCGGCAATAGTCTGAAAGACCGCAAGCCCCGTGGCGGTCGTCGCCGCGGCCTGGGCCAGCGCGGCGGCGGGCAGCACGAAGAACACCAGCGCAGGAATCCACGGCACCTGGGGAAGGGGCCCCATATCGATGCGATAGCGCCGCGCGAGCCATCGGCCGATCGGCCCGCGGTGGCGCGGGCGGCGGTCGTCCAGAACCTTCGCGAGCGCACGCCCCTCGAACCAGGAGAGGAGCACGTACGCCTGTACCAAAAAACTCGCAATCAGCACGACCGGCGCAACGACTATCCCCGCCAGCGCGAGCAAGGTACCGGCGCGCAGGAAGAAGAATATCGCCGCTGCGGAACACGCGAGACTCGTCAGCACGATCCCCAGGACGAGCGGCAGCGCGCGCAGCGTGCGTTTTCGCAGATAGTGCTGGAATGCCTCGTTGTTCTGTAACCGTCGCAGGATATCGCGTGCGTCCTCGATCGGATCGAGCAGCGCGTATCGCAGAATGCGCGACTGCAAGTTTTCGGTCATGACCGTCCGGCGGTTCTCGAAAAGGCGTCCAGCATACGAAACATGGGCTCGAATTGCTGCGAATAATTGCGCAATCGTCGATCCCGGGGCGTTACGCTCGACCAGGCTTCGAAGCAGGGACCTGCGAAACGGACCGCCCGCAGGTCTCCCAAGCGACTACACCAGCGCCCCGGGTTTCTTCAGATACGTCGTCTTGATCGCCTCCAGCGCCTGGTAGGTCAGCGCGCCCACGGTTCCGGTCGGGTTGTAGCCGCCGTTCTGCGGGAAGGCGCTCGCGCCGACGACGAAGAGGTTGTGGACGTCCCAGCTCTGCAGGTACTTGTTGACGGCGCTGGTCGCCGGGTCCGCGCCCATGACGGCGCCGCCCGTGTTGTGCGTCGACTGGTACGGGACGATGGTGTATTTCCCGCGGCGCGGGTTGACGTTCATTTTCGACGGGCCGATGGCGTTCGCGATCTCGGCGGCCTTGTTGGTGAGCCATTCCGACATCCTGGTCTCGTTCTCGCGCCGGTCGAAGGTCATGCGCAGCAGCGGTAGGCCGTAGGCGTCGCGGTAGGTCGGGTCGAGGTCGAGCCAGTTGCCGCGGTAGCTCTGGCACGCGCCCTGGACGGTGATGGAGAAGGAGCGGTTGAAATATTTCGCGACCGCCTTCTTCCACTCGCCGCCCCAGCGCGGCGTTCCCGAGGGCACCGGGTGCGTCGCGATCGGCCGCGCGCCGTTCGATCCCGCCTGCATGAAGCCGCCGCCGATGAACCCGAGGCCCGAATGGTCGAAGTTGTCGCCGTTGAACTCGTCGATCGCCAGGCCCAGTCCGCCCGCGCCCATGAAGGAGTTGAAGTTCTTGTCCTCGAAGAACAGCGTGACGGAGGAGGGCGTCTGGTAGGCGTAGTTGCGGCCGACGGTGCCGGTGTTCGCCACCGGATCGTAGGGTTTGCCGATCCCCGACAGGAGCATGAGGCGCGTGTTGTTGAGCACGTACGAGGTCAGGAGGATGAGGTCTGCCGGCTGCTCGAATTCCCTGCCGCGCGAGTCGACGTAGCTGACCGAGACCGCGCGCTTCTTCTCCGAGTCGAGGTTGATTCTCGTGACGTTGCACAGGGTGCGCAGCTCGTAGTTCTTGTTCTGCATCAGCGCCGGAAGCACCGCGGTCTGCGGGCTCGCTTTCGCGCCCATCTCGCAGGCGAAGAACTGGCAATAGCCGCAGTACACGCAGGCGTTGATCGTCGCGCCGTATTCGTTCTTGTAGACCCTCGAATTCGCCGAAGTCGGCACCGGGAAGGGCTTGTAGCCCATCGACTGCGCGGCCCTGGCGAACAGCGCGCTCGAATACGCGGTCTTGAGCGGCGGGTTCGGATATTCGTGCGAGCGCGCCCCCTCGAAGGGATTGCCGCCGGGGATGATCCTGCCGTTCAGGTTGCCCGCCTTGCCGGACACCCCGTACAGATGCTCGAAGCGGTTGAAGTGCGGCTCGAGCTCCTCGTAGGTCACGCCCCAGTCCTGCATCGTGCATTCCTCGGACACCTGCTTCGCGCCGTAGCGCGCGAGCGTCCGCGATTTCGTCTCGAAGTCCCACGGCAGGAAGCGCCAGGTGAGCCCGCCCCAGTGCACCGCCGCGCCGCCCACGCCTTCGCCCGGGAGGAAGGAGCCGAGCTGGCGCATCGGCAGCGCAAGCTCGTTCGCGTTGTTGCGGAAGGTGATCGTCTCCTTCGACAGGTCCTGCATCAGCTCCTTGTTGCGCGCGTACTTCAGCTCGTCATGGACGCCGGGCATGGCGAAGTCGGGATCGGTATCGCGCCAGCGGCCCCGCTCGATGCCGACGACTTTCAAGCCGGTGTCGGCGAGCTCTTTCGCAAGGATGGTTCCGGTGAGCCCGACGCCGATGGTGACGACGTCGACGGATTTCAGTCTGGTGGCCATGGCCTAGACCCCCGCCTTGCCGTCGAGCATCACGTGGATCGCGTGGCCGTGCTCGTCGACCCGCGCCGTCTTCCCGGTGATGTCGGCGATCGACACCGGCTGGGCGCGGTAGGGGACGTTGTGCCTGTCGATGAACGGCGTGTAGACCGCGGCGACGCCGGGAAAACCCACCAGCTTCCAGCCGGCCTTGTCGCGGTTGCCGCCGTACACCGGGTCGGCGAAGAAACCCTCGACGGTGTTGGCGAGCAGCATGTTGAAGAAGAACTGCGAGCGCACCTGCTCGAGCTCGATCTTGCCCGCGTCCAGGCCCTTCAGCACAGCGTCCTGCTGGGCGTGCGCGAGCGCGTCGAACGTCTTGCCGTAGGTCTTGCGGCAATATTCGTTGGTGTCGCGGATGCCGGCGCGGTATACCGCGGCGGGGGTAAGCGGCGACTGGTAGCCCTGCTGCGGCGTGCCTTCGGGCCAGGGCCCCTGGGTGTACTTCTTCGCCATCGAGCCGTAGCCGCCGAAGAGCTGCTGGTCGATGAAGTAGGTGACGCCGGCCTCCTTCGCGCCGGGCCCCAGCTCGTCCCCGGGGATGAGGTGCGACACCGCCGCGTCGAGAAACGCGACCTCGGTCTGCGACAGGAACATGTACGGGCGCGACGCTGATCCGGCTGCGGCGCTCCTGAGGACGGTGTGTTGCACGTGAGCCGCGTGCGGGTCGGCGGCGAGCGCAGGGGCGGGCAGGGCGACCGCCCCCATCGCGGCGGCGGATTTCAGAAAGCGGCGACGGCCTGACGGCTCATTCATGGCTCCCCCTTGGTATGTTCGACGCGGACTGGCAGCGCAAATGTACGCCCGGGGACGTCCGAACGCAAAAATCCGCGCCGTTCGCGCGCGCGATCGGGCAGAATCCGGCGGTGGCCGAGGAACCCGAAGACGAGCTCGAGCGCACCCGCGTCCCGCTGATCAAGAAGCTGGGGCCGGGCCTCATCACGGGCGCCGCCGACGACG
>DASSJA010000336.1:0-2263 GCA_035691445.1 Burkholderiales bacterium
CGCGGCGTGGGCTCCAGCCACTCGGACTCGCCAACGGGCGAGACGGTCTGCTGTTCGTCCCGGCCGACTACAGCCCCGAGATGCCAGCGCCCGTGGTCCTGATGCTGCACGGCGCCGGCCAGTCGGCCCAGATCGGCATCAGGCCGTTTCTCCCGCTGGCGGAGGCAGCTGGTGTCGTGCTCGTCGCCCCCGATTCACGAGGCCGCACCTGGGATTTCCTCTACGGCCCGTACGGCAACGATGTCGCGTTCATCGATCGGGCGCTGAGCCATGCCTTCGAGCGCTGCGCCATCGATCCCGAGCGCGTGACGATCGAGGGATTCTCCGATGGCGCCTCGTACGCGCTCTCGTTAGGTGTGACGAACGGCGATCTCTTCTCACGCGTCATCGCGTTCTCGCCCTGCATCTTCGCGCCCGCCGCGACGGCCGGACATCCGAGCATCTTCATCTCGCACGGCACGGCCGACCAGATTCTTCCGATCGATAATTGCGGCCGCCGACTCGCGGCGCAGCTCAGTGGAGCCGGGTACTCAGTGACCTATCGGGAGTTTTCCGGCCCCCATTCCGTGCCGCCTGAGACCGCGCAAGAAGCCATGCGGTGGCTTCTTTCAAAAGATGGACGTTGAGGGTGAAGCGAGAAGGAGGAAGGGAGGGAAAAGGGCAAAGGGAGAAAGGAGAAGGGAGAAGTAAAAGCTTTCCCTTCCCCTTCAACCTTCTCCCTTCGACCTTCGACCCCGACGGTCGATCAGCTCTTCAGCGTCGAATCCTTCAGCGCCTGCGCCTTGTCGAGGTGCGACTGCACCTTCTGCTGCGCCTTGGTGAGCATGTCCTTCAGCTGCGTGTTGCTCGTCGCGTTCTGCATGTCCTGCAGCTTCTGCAGCACTTTCTTGTGACCGTCGATTTCCTTGTCGACGAAATCCTTATCCCAGTCATTGCCCTTCGCCTTCGACTGGAGATCCTGCACTTCGCTCTGCGAGTCCTTCTGCAGATCCTGAACGTCGCTCTTGGTGCTGTCCGGCGTGATCTTGTTCTTCTTCGCGAACGAGTTTCCCTCGTTCAGCATGCTCGTGTGATCCGTCACGAGCTGGCGCGCGAACGCCTTCACCTTCGGGTTGGTCGCCTTCGTCTCGGCGAGCTTGCCCTCGGCGATCTCACCCTTGTTCGCGGCGGAGGCGAACGCGAGGATCTGGCCGTCCGTCCAATTGTTGTTGCCGGTGTTCGAGCTCGCCGCGGCGCCGGTGGTCGCACCGGCCGCTCGGTTTGCCGAATCCGACCCCGTCGCGACGGCGCCAGCGGCCGTCGTGGTGTCGGTGTTCGCGTTTTCCTTCCCCTTGCAGGCTACGAGCAGGGTCGCCGCGGAGAGCGCGAACATGCAGTGACGCCCGAATCTCGTGGTCATGGGTCTCCTCCAGGTCCGTTGAGTGGGCCGACGTCGTCCCCCGACGCCGGTCGACAGCAATCCCGTGCTTTGCGCAAGAAGCGTACTGATCGCGGCTATCAACCTCGACCTTCCTGTACCACCGTGCGGCTGGCTTGCCGGTGTGACCTGGCGCACGTCGGGAGCCCAATGACCTCGACGCTCGCGGCGGCGGCTGTATAGTTCTGCCCATGAACGCCCCCCTCATGGCGCTGCTGCGCCTCATCCACATTCTCGCCGCCATTTTCTGGCTTGGCGCAACCCTCACCCTCGCCGGCTTTCTCCTTCCTGCCATGCGCACCGGGCCGAGCGCGGGGGCATTGTGGGGAGCGGTAATGCAGCGGCACCGGCTTCAGTTCTGGATCAACATCTCGATGACACTCGCCGTGCTCGCGGGCTTCGCGCTCTATGGCATCGACTCGGCGACCTCGAGCGGCGCATTTGCGCGCTCCACCATGGGCAAGGTGCTGGGGCTAGGCGCGGTGCTCGCGATTGCCGCCGCGGGAGTGATGGGCGCGATTTCGCAGCCGGCGGGACGCAAGCTCGCGGCTCTCGGCCAGCGGCTGGAGGAGGGCAGCGTTACGACAGCCAGCGCCACGACGGAGGCGGAGGCGCTCCAGGCTCGAATCAGCCGTGGTCTGACGATCGCGAGCGTTCTCCTGCTGCTCTCGGCAACCACGATGGCGATCGCGCGGTATCTCTGAGCGCTTCAGGGCTCACGTAGATTCGCGACGTATCCCATTCCGTCCGGTTCCTGGCCGGTCGTCAAGTAACGGACGACGCGACGGGTGGAGAGGTCGACCTCGGCGATTCGGTTCATCGCCGAGAGCGCGACCCACGCCGTCT
>DASSJA010000337.1:0-3581 GCA_035691445.1 Burkholderiales bacterium
CCGAAGAGGGCCGGGTCGGGAACGATTCCCTTGGCCATCACCGGGAGAAATGTTCCGGGAATGATGTAGCCGAACCCGTACGCGCCGTAGCACAGCACCAGGCGCCAGAAATCCACCCCGGCACGCTGTCCTTCGCCGGCCTTGCGGGCATCGCCGGCAGCGGCCCCGCCGGACCCGAAAGAGCCCCAGACGATCGCGGTGGCGACGAGCGAGACGAGCCCCAGGCTCGTCCAGGCGGTGGCAGAGCTCGCATGCAGGTTCATCGCAAAGAGGCAGGCCGCGCCGGCGATCACCAGGCCGGCACCGACGCCGGCATAAACCACGCCGCTCAGATCAAGGCGTCCGAGAACCGAAAGGCGCTCGAGTGACCACGCGGAAACGAAGATCAGCACCCAGGCGCTCGCGACGCCGGCCACGGTCCGCAGCAGCACCCACAACAGGAATCCGTCGTGCAGGGCCATCGCCAGCGTGGACACGCCGATGATCGCAAGACCCGTCCGTATGACCGCGGTCGCGCCAACGCGCAACCGCATGGCCGAGAGCGCGCCTATCAGGTAGCCGAGATAGTTCGCGGAGGCGAGCCAGCCTCCGTCCGACACCGAGAGGCCGGAATCCTGCTGCATCATCGGCAGGATCGGCGTGAATGCAAATCGGCCGATGCCCATGGCGACGGCGAGCGCCGCGAGCGCTGCGAGCGCGACGCTCATGCCGCTGCGCCGGGCGGCTCCGGCGTGGTCGTGGTTGGTCACGGCTGAAGTATAGTATCGGTGGTTTTCGCGCCTCCGATTCCGTCAATCCGGCAAACGCACCATGACCCTCAAACGGCCCAAAGGCCCCTCGGGCACGCTGATCGTGCTCGACCACAGTTCGAAAATCCTCGGGGGCAACACCTTGGGTGACCCGCACCAGCGCAAGCTCGCGGTGTGGCTGCCCCCGCAGTACGGCGAGGGCCAGCGCCGCTTCCCGGTCCTCTACGACCTGGTGGGCTTCACGGGCTCCGGCCTGTCGCACACGAACTGGAAGCCTTTCGGCGACAACGTCCCCGAGCGCGCGGCGCGGCTCATCCGCGAGGGGAAGATGGGGCCGGCGATCTTCGTCTTCCCGGACTGCTTCACCGCGCTCGGCGGCAACCAGTACGTGAACTCGCCCGCGATCGGCAACTACGCGGATTATCTGACGCGCGAGATCATCCCCTTCGTCGACCGGTATTTCAGGACGCTCGCGAGCCGCGAGCACCGCGGCTGCTTCGGAAAATCCTCCGGCGGCTACGGGGCGATCCTCCATGGCATGAAATACGCAAAATACTGGGGCGCGGTCGCCGACCACTCCGGCGACGCGTATTTCGATTTCGTGTACTGGCACGACTGGCCGAACACGCTGAACGAATTGGCCAAGCACCGAGCCCGCAGGCGCAGAGCCGGCGCGTACGACGCGCGCGGCGAGTCGCGCGGCAAAGGCCTCGCCAAGGGGCTGGACGACGGGCGGATCAAGCGCTTTCTTGCGCACGTGTGGAAAAAGGAAAAGCTCAGCACCGCCGAGGGCCACTGCATCATGAACCTGTGCATGGCGGCGACCTACGACCCCGATCCGCGAGCGCCGAACGGGTTTCGCGTGCCCTTCAACCTGGAGTCGGGCGAGGTCATCGTAGAGCGCTGGCGGGAGTGGCGCAAGCACGATCCGATCAATCTCGTCGCCAAGTACCGCGACAGCCTGAGGTCGCTGCGCGGGATCTACATCGACTGCGGGTGGCGCGACCAGTATCACATCCACTACGGCTCGCGCATCCTGTCGGCGCGCCTCGCCGCCGCCGGCATCCGCCACCGCTACGAGGAATTCGACGACAACCACTCCGACATCGATTACCGCATGGACGTGAGCCTGCCGTTTCTCTACCGTGCGCTCAAGCCCTGAGGAGGTTTCCGGGCCGTCCCCGGGTGCGTCCGGAACCGTTCGCATCGGAATCGCGCCTTGCGCTACTATTCGCTCCTCACCGGTCTTCCTAGGAATCGATCCCATGAAATTTCCCATTCGCCTGCTCGCCGCGCTCGCGCTCGCCAGCGCCGGCGCGGCTTTCGCGCAAAGCTATCCGAGCCATCCCATCAAGCTGCTCGTGCCGTGGCCGCCGGGACAGGCGACCGATGTCGCCGCGCGCATGGTCGCCGAGCGGCTGACGCCGGTGCTCGGGCAGCCGCTCGTGGTCGACAACCGCCCAGGCGTCGGCGGGGTGCTGGGCTCCGAGGTCGCGGCCAAGTCGCCCGCCGACGGCTACACGCTGCTCGCCGGCTCGAGCGGCCCCATCTCGATCAGCCCCAACGTGCAGAAGGTCGCCTACGAGCCGCTCAAGGACTTCACGCCGATCAGCCTGCTCGCGGTCAACCCCTTCGTGCTCGTAGTCAATCCGTCGATCCCGGCGAAAAACGTCAAGGAACTGATAGCGCTGCTCAAGGCCAGCCCCGGAAAGTATTCGTTCGCCTCCTCGGGCTCCGGCGCCACCAGTCATCTCATGTCGGTGCTGTTCAACTCCATGGCGGGCGTGAACGCGGTGCACGTGCCCTACAAGGGCAGCTCGCAATCGATCACCGACGTGGTGAACGGCCAAGTCGCCTACACCATCGAGACGGTCCCCGCCGTCGCGGGACTCGTCAAGGCAGGCAAGCTGCGCGCGCTCGCGGCGACGAGCGCGAAGCGGGCCGAAGCGATGCCCGACGTGCCCACCGTCGCGGAGACTCTCCCGGGATACGAGATGTTCGGCTGGATCGGTCTGATGGCGCCGACGGGAACGCCGCGCGCCATCACCGAGCGGATCTCGGCGGAGACGCGGAAAATCATGCAGGACCCGGAGATCAGGAAACGCTTCCTCGCCGCCGGCATGGAGCCTGCAGGCAATACGCCCTCGGAATTCACCGATTTCCTCAGGAAGCAGAACGAACGCTACGGCGCGATCGTGAAAGAGGCGCACGTGCGGCTCGACTGATCGTCGAAGGGAAAGCGCGGTGGAAAAAGTACTGGCGGCGGTGAGGACCGGCCCAAGCAGGACCGAGATCCGGGAATTTCCCATGCCGGAGATCCCCGAGGACGGCGCCCTCATGAAGATGGAGGTCGCCGGGATCTGCGGCACCGACGTCAAGCTCTACAAGACGCCGCCGTCCGCGACCCCCGTGATCATGGGCCACGAGAACATCGGCGTCATCGCCCGCGCGGGGCGCGAGTTCACGCGGCGCAAGGGCTTCAAGGAAGGCGACCTCGTCTTCGTCGAGCATTACGTGATGTGCGGCAAATGCGAGTGGTGCCACCTCGGCCAGTACCGCCACTGCGAGAATACCGACTGGCGCAAGAACCCCGAGGCGATCCGCTACGGCTACACCTCGGCCGAACGCGCGCCGCACCTGTGGGGCGGGTTCGCGCAATACGTGTACCTGCCGTGGAACGCGGTCGTGCACCACGTGCCGAAAGGCGTCACGCCCGAGCTCGCCGGTCTCGTCACGCCGATGGCGAACGGCGTCGAGTGGTCGCTCTTCGACGGCAGCGTCGGCTACGACTCGAGCGTGCTCATCCAGGGGCCGGGCCAGCAGGGGCTGTCG
>DASSJA010000338.1:0-8775 GCA_035691445.1 Burkholderiales bacterium
CTGGCGGCGAGGCTGCGCTCGAGCTCGACGTACAGCTTCTCGGTTTCCTCGTGGCTCGCCCGTTCGGCCCCGACGGGAGGAGCGGGAGCCGCCGGCTCGAGCGCCGCAAGCCGCGCCTCGTACGCCATCACCTGCACCGCCTGCGCGAGGTTCAGCGACGCATACTCCTCGCTCGCGGGGATGCGCGCGAGGCAGCTGCAGCGCATGATCTCCCGGTTGGTGAGTCCGACGGTCTCGTTGCCGAAGACGACCGCGACTTCGTCGCTCCGCGCCGCCGCCACCAGCTCGCGCGCGGCCGCGCGCGCGCCGAGCGGGGCGTGGGACAGCTCGCGCGCCCGCGCGCTCATCGCGACCGAAAACGTCGTCCCGGCAAGCGCCTCGTCGAGATCGGCGCACACGCGCGCCGACTGGAGCACGTCCAGCGCGCCCTTCGCCATGGCGCGCGCCTCCGGATCCGGAAAACGCTTCGGCCGCACCAGGCTCAAACGGGCGATGCCCATGGTCTTCATCGCGCGCGCGGCGGCACCGATGTTGCCAGGATGCGAAGGCCGCGCGAGCACGACGCGGATTCGGGACAGCGGGCCGGTCGCTTTCATACTAGAATCGGGCGCTTCGGCGGTGTCGCTCTTTCAGAAATCCCGGACGGAAAATGCACCCGATGCTCGGAATCGCGGTCAGGGCTGCGCGGCGCGCGGGCGCGATCATCAACCGCGCCGCGCGCGACGTGGATCTGCTGTCCGTAACGCGCAAGCGGCACAATGATTTCGTCACTGAAGTGGACAAGGCCGCGGAGCAGGCGGTCATCGAGATCCTGCATCGCGCCTATCCGGACCACGCGATTCTAGCAGAGGAATCCGGCGCCAAGGCCGGACCGGCCGGAGAGTCCGAGTACACCTGGATCATCGATCCCCTCGACGGGACCACCAATTTCATTCACGGCTTTCCGCAGTACGCCGTGTCGATCGGATTGCAGCACAAAGGCGTGCTCGCCCAGGGGGTCATCTACGACCCGACCAAGAACGAGCTCTTCACGGCGACGCGCGGGCGCGGCGCGTACCTCAACGAGCGGCGCATCCGGGTCTCCAGGCGCGCGCAGCTGAACGAGGCCCTGCTCGGCACGGGATTCCCCTTTCGCGATCTGGAGGGCCTCGCCGAGTACCTCGCGATGTTCCGCGAGCTCACGTTGCGCACGGCCGGCATCCGGCGCGCCGGAGCGGCCGCGCTCGACATCGCCTACGTGGCCGCCGGGCGGCTCGACGGCTTCTGGGAGATGGGGCTGTCGCCCTGGGACATGGCGGCGGGCGCGCTCCTCGTTCAGGAGGCGGGCGGCCTGGTCGGCGATTTCGAGGGCGAGGCGGGCTACCTCGCCTCAGGCCGCATCCTGTGCGGCAACCCGAAGATCTTCGCCCAGCTGGTGCAGATCCTCGGCCCCCTCGAGGCGAAGTAGCAGCGCCGCTTCGAAGGCCATGAAGCTGCTCCACGCCCTGCTCGCAGGTTCGATCCTGTGGATCTCCGGCGCGCACGCGACCGAGCTGCGCGTGGGCCTGGCGGCCGACGTGACCTCGATGGACCCGCATTTCCTCAACATCCAGCCCAACATCAACATCGCCTGGCACGTTTTCGACGCGCTCACGCACGTCGACGAAAATGCGCGTCTCATCCCGGGCCTCGCCGTGTCCTGGCGCGCGGTCGATCCGACCACTTGGGAGTTCAAGCTGCGCCGCGGCGTGCGCTTCCACGACGGAACGGAGTTCACCGCCGAGGACGCGGTGTTCTCGATCGAGCGCACCCTGCAGGTTCCCAACGGCCAGTTCCGCGCGTTCACCCGGCGCATCGTAGGCAAGGAGATCGCGGATCCCTACACGCTCCGGCTGAAAACCGCGACGCCTTACGCGATGGTGCCCTACGACCTCGACTCGGTGTTCATCGTCTCGAAAAAAACGGCGGCCCGCGCCCGCCCGGAGGATTTCGATTCGGGCAGGGCGATGGTGGGCACCGGACCCTTCCGCTTCGTGCGCTTCGCCCGCGGCGACCGCGTCGAGCTCGCCCGAAACGACGCATACTGGGGCGGTGCGCCCGCCTGGGACAGGGTCAGCTTCCGCATCGTCCCCAGCGATCCGGCGCGGCTCGCCGCTCTCCTCTCCGGAGACCTCGATCTGATCGAGCAGGTGCCCACCGCCGACCTGCCGCGCATCCGGCGCGACGCGACGCTGCAGGCCGCGCAGAAAGTCTCCTGGCGCACGATATTCTTTCATCTCGATCAGCACCGCGAGCGCGCGCCCGGGCTCACCGACAAGGCGGGCAAGCCGCTGGCGCGCAATCCTTTCCGCGACATACGGGTGCGACGCGCCCTGTCCAAAGCCATCAACCGGCGCGCGATCGCCGAGCGCCTGATGGACGGGGCGGCCATTCCGGCCTCGAACCTGGTTTCGCCGCCCGTGTTCGGTTACGCCCCGGATCTCGAGCCCGATTCCTACGATCCGCCCGGTGCCAGGCGCCTGCTCGCCGAAGCCGGATATCCGGACGGCTTCGCGATGACGCTCGCGGCGACCAACAACCGCTACGTCAACGACGAGCAGATCGCGCAGGCCGTGGCGCAGATGTTCGCGCGGGTCGGGATCCGCGCGCGCGTCGAGGCGTTCCCAATGAACGTGTATCTCACCAAGGGCCGCAAGGGAGAGTTCGCGTTCGCGATGCTCGGCTGGGGCTCGTTCTCGGGCGACCTGGCGCTGCGTGCGCTCGTCGCCACGCCGGATGCGAGCAAGGGCTTCGGTGCGTTCAACTGGTCGGGCTACTCGAACCCCAAGGTCGACGAGCTGCTCGAGCGGGGGTTCGCGACGGTGGTCGAGAAGCGGCGCGAGGAGCTCGCGCGCGAGGCGATGCGCGTCGCGATGCGCGATTACGCCGTCATTCCGCTGCATCATCAGGTCACGACCTGGGCGATGCGCAAGCCCCTCGTCTTCGCGCCGCGCACCGACGAATTCACCTTCGCGCATCACGTTCGGCTCCGATAGAGGGCCCCGGGGATGCCCTACTACGTCGCGCGCCGCGTCGCCCAGAGCCTGGGCGTGCTCGTGCTCATGTCGCTCATCGTATTCGCCGGCGTCTACGCCGTCGGCAATCCGATCGACATTCTCGTCAACCCTCAGTCCGACCAGGCCGAGATCGCCCGCGCGACCGCGGCGCTGGGCCTGGACCGGCCGCTGCTCGAGCAGTATCTCGCTTTCCTCGAGCACGCTGTCCGCGGAGATCTCGGCAGGTCCTTCGCGTTCAACGTGCCCGCGATCGGACTCATCCTCGAGCGCATGCCCGCGACGATCGAGCTCGCGACCGCGGCGATGCTGATCGCGCTCGCGCTGGGGATTCCCCTTGGCCTGTGGGCGGGCGTCGCACCGCGTTCGGCGGCGGGCCGCGCGATCATGGCCGGGTCGGTCCTGGGATTTTCGCTGCCGACCTTCTGGGTCGGGCTGATGCTCATCATGGTGTTCTCCGTCTGGCTCGGCTGGCTCCCGACCTCGGGCCGCGGACCGACGACCGATCTCCTGGGCGTCCCGGTGAGCTTTCTCACCGCCGAAGGCCTGCGGCATCTGGTCCTCCCGGCGGCGAATCTCGCGCTCTTCAATCTCTCGCTCATCACCCGCCTGACCCGGTCGGGAACGCGCGAGGCGATGCAGCAGGACTACGTGCGGTTCGCCCGGGCGAAGGGGCTCTCGGAGAGCCGGGTCGTCGGGGCCCACGTGCTCAGGAACGTGCTGGTGCCCGTGGTGACCGTGGCGGGAGTCGAGTTCGGCTCGGTGATCGCTTTCGCCGTCGTCACCGAAACCATTTTTGCCTGGCCGGGCATGGGCAAGCTCCTCATCGATTCGATCAACGCGCTCGACAGGCCGGTGATCGTCGGCTATCTGTGCATCGTCGTGACCCTGTTCGTGGCGATCAATCTCGCCGTGGACCTGCTCGCCTCCTGGCTCGATCCGAGGGTGCGGCTCGGGAGGGCGAGATGACGTCATCGGGGCGCATCGCAGCCGAATTCGCCGCGAGCCGCGTCGCTCTCGCGGGCGCGGCGGTCCTCGCCCTGGTAATGCTGGCCGCGGTCTTTGCACCGTGGATCTCGCCGCAGAATCCCTACGATCTCGCGCAGCTCGACCTGCTCGACTCGCGGCTGCCGCCGCTCGCGCGCTCGGCGGCGGGCGCGGTGCGCTGGCTCGGCACCGACGACCAGGGCCGGGACATGCTGTCGGCGATTCTCTACGGTCTTCGCACCAGCCTGGTCGTGGGCCTCGCGAGCACCGCGCTCGGGCTTGCGCTCGGCGTCAGCCTGGGGCTCGCCGCGGCATGGTTCGGGGGCTGGCTGGACGCGCTCATCATGCGGCTCGCCGATCTCCAGCTCTCCTTCCCTTCGATCCTCATCGCCCTCGTCCTGCTCGCCGTGCTCGGCCAGGGCCTGGACAAGATCGTCGTTGCCCTGGTCGCGGCGCAGTGGGCCTACTATGCCCGCACGGCGCGCGCCGCGGCTCTGGTCGAGCGCGGCAAGGAATACATCGACGCCGCCATCGCGCTCGCGCTTCCGGACACGCGCATCATTTTTCGCCACCTGCTCCCCAATTGCCTGCCGCCGCTGATGGTGCTCGCCGCCGTCCAGGTCGCCGCGGCGATCACGCTCGAGGCGACCCTCTCCTTCCTCGGCCTGGGCCTGCCGATCACCGAGCCCTCGCTCGGTCTGCTCATCGCGAACGGCTTCAACTACCTGCTCTCCGGCCACTACTGGATCAGCTTCTTCCCGGGAGCCGCGCTGCTCGCCGCCGTAGTGAGCATCAATCTGGTCGCGGATCGCCTGCGCGACGTGCTCGATCCGCGCGAGCGTCGCCGCTGAGCTTTATACTGTCTTCGAACTGTTCAGAGGAGAGCCCATGAACGCAGTCAGAAAAATCGCGGCCGGGATGGCACTTTTCGCGGCAACCGGCCTCACCCTGGCGCAAGGACCCAGACCGCTCGAGGTCATCGCTTTCGGCGGAGGGGGCAACTGGCCTGTCTGGGCGGCAGAGGAAAAAGGACTGTTCGCGAAGAACGGGATCGCCGTCAAGCTCTCGTTCACGCCGAACTCGGTCGAGCAGATCCGCAACCTGATGTCGGGCAAATACGATCTCGGCACGACGGCTTACGACAACGTCGTCGCCTACCAGGAGGGCCAGGGAGAAACCGAGCTGCCGACGCAGCCCGACCTGTTCGCCTTCATGGGCAGCTATTCGGGGTCGCTGCGCTTCGTCACCCAGCCCGACATCAAGAGCTACGCGGCGCTGAAGGGCAAGACGGTCGGCGTGGACGCCGCGACTACGGGCTTCGCCTTCATCCTCTACAAGCTTGCCGAGTTGAACGGACTGTCCCCCGGCGACTACGAGGTCGCGAAGCTCGGCGGGACGCCGGCGCGCGTCAAAGCGCTGATGGAAGGCAGGATCGCCGGCACCATGGTGAGCTCGCCTTCCGAGCTCCTGCCCGAATCGAAAGGCTATACGCGCCTGGGGGACACCACCGCGACCTTCGGATCGTACCAGGCCTCGATCGGCGTAGCGCGCCGTTCCTGGGCGGCGAAGCACGGCGATCAGCTCGTCGCCTTCATCCGCGCCTACGTTGAGGCGATGGACTGGCTGCAAGACCCGGCGCACAAGGACGAGGCGGTCGCCATCTACATGAAACACGTCGCCGGCGCCGCGCAGCCCGCCGCGCAAAAAGCCTACGAGGTGATGTTCGCGAAGAACGAAGGCTTCCAGAAAAAAGCGAAGATCGACCTCGACGGCTGCCGCACGGTGCTCAAGCTGCGCAGCGAATTCGCCAAGCCCAAGAAGAACCTTGCCGATCCGATGAAGTACATCGACGAGAGCTTCTACCGGAAGGCGATGCCGTGATGCCAAAGGAGATCCGAGACATGTCCAATGCCAGCTCGGCCGGAAAACGGACCCTCGCGGCGCTGCTCGCCGCCCTCATCCTCGGCTGCCAGACCACGGACCCGTATACCGGCGAACGGAAAACCACGAGTACCACTTTCGGGGCGCTCATCGGCGCGGGTGCGGGCGCCGCGATCGGAATGATCTCCGGCCGCGACGCCAAGCAGCGCCGGCAGCGCGCTCTGATCGGCGCGGGCGTCGGCGCGCTCGCCGGCGGCGCGGTCGGGAACTACATGGACAGGCAGGAGGCCGAGCTGCGGGCGCTGATGCGCGACAGCGGCGTCACCGTGACGCGCAGGGGCGAAGACATCGTCCTCAACATGCCGGGCAACATCACCTTCCGCACCGGCAGCGCCGACCTCAACGCGCAGTTCTTCAGGGTGCTCGACGGCGTCGCGCAGGTCGCGAAGAAATACGACAAGACCATCATCGAGGTCGCCGGCCACACCGACAACGTTGGCGGCGCGGAATTCAACCGGCAGTTGTCGCAGCGCCGCGCCGGCTCGGTCGCCCGGTACCTTGAGAGCCGTGGTGTTGCGGAGTCCCGCATCCTCACCGCGGCCGGGGGCGAGGATCATCCGATCGCGAGTAATGCGACCGAGCAGGGCCGCGCCGCGAACCGCCGGGTAGAGGTAACGCTTGCGCCGCTGAAGGAGGGCTGAGCCCGGGCTCTACTCGTACAGCCCGGCGCGCGCCTTGCCGCGGAACACGCGATAGGCGAACACGGTGTAGGCGCCGAGGAAGGGCAGCACGACGGCCACGCCCACGAGCACGAACCTGAGCGCGGACGGATGCGCCGCGGCCTCCCAGATGGTCATCCTGTCGATCACCACGAAAGGGAACAGGCTGTAGGCGAGCCCGGCGAAAGCGAGCGCGAAGATGGCCACGGCGCCGGCGAACGGCATCCAGTCGAACTCGCGCTCGCCTCGCGCCAGGCGGTCGGTGGCGGCCCAGACGAGCCAGCCCGACGCGAGCGTGGCCAGAGGCAGCAGCATGAGCGCGAGCGTGTCGGGAAAATCGAACCACTTCGCGTACACGGTCTGGCTGGCCATCGGCGTCGCGAGACTCACCAGCGCCACGCCGAGCGCGACCCAGATCAGGCCCCAGCGCGCCCAGGCGAGCGCTTTCTTCTGGAGAACGCCCTCGGTCTTGACGATGAGCCAGGTCGCGCCGAGCAGCACGTAACCGCCGCACAGCGACGCGCCCACGAGCAGCGCGAACAGGTAGTAGAGGAACCCCGGTTCGAAGCCGGTGATATACCGGCCGAGCATCAGCCCCTGGGCGAACGAGGCGAGGAAGGAGCCGAGCCAGAACAGCCAGTTCCACAGCTCGCGGTGCCAGCCCTCGGCCTTGACGCGGAACTCGAACGCGACCCCGCGCAGCATCAGCCCGATCAGCATCGCCGCGACCGGCAGGTAGAGCGCGCCCAGCACGATGCCGTGCGCAGCCGGGAAGGCGACGAGCAGGATGCCCACGCCGAGCACCAGCCAGGTTTCATTGGCGTCCCAGAATGGACCGATCGCGGCGACCATGAGCTCCTGCTCGCGGGCATCCGCGGCGGGCATAAGCATCCCCACGCCGAGGTCGTAGCCGTCGAGCACGACGTACAGCAGCATCGCGAGCCCCATGAGGGCGGCGAAGACCAGCGGCAGGTCGAGGCTCATACGTGCGCGCCTTTGCCGGCGAGATGAGTCAGGACGACCAGGTACGCAACCAGCATCGCTGTATACGTGAGGATGTACCCGGTGAGGCTCGCACCGAGCTGAGCGCCCGAGGCACCGCCCACCGCGTCGGCGGTCTTGAGGATGCCGGTGACCAGCCAGGGCTGCCTGCCGATCTCGGTGACGAGCCAACCGCACAGCGTCGCGATCCACCCCGCGAAGGTAAGGCCGGAGAAGGCCCACAACATCGAGCGCCGCGGCGGCATCCCGCGGCGCGTCGCCCACACGCCCCACCAGGAGGCGAGGAGCATCAGCACGCCCATTCCCACCATTGCGCGGAACGCGAAGAACACCGGCGCCACCGGAGCGGTGTCCGGCGCGAAGGCGTCGAGGCCTTTCAACTCGGCCTGCGCGTCGTGCTTGAGCACCAGGCTTGCCAGCTTCGGGATCTCGATGGCGAGGTCGTTGCGCCGCTCGCCTTCGTTCGGCACCGCGACGAGCACCAGCGGCACGCTCTTTCCGGTTTTCCAGATCGCCTCGATCGCAGCGATCTTCGCCGGCTGATGCTCGAGCGTGTTCAGCCCGTGCTGGTCGCCCACGAAAATCTGCAGCGGAGCGAGCACCGCCGCGATCACCAGGCCGGTGCGCAGGGTGTTGCGTGCCGAGGCGTCGTCGCCTGCGCGAAGGAGCCGCCACGCGGACAGCCCGGCCATCACGAAGGAGGCGGTGAGGCCCGAGGCGATCAGCATGTGAGCGAAGCGGAACGGGAAGGAGGGATTGAAGATCACGCGCCACCAGTCGCCGGCGATGATCTGCCCGGCGTCCACCGTGTAGCCCGCCGGCGTCTGCATCCAGGAGTTGAGGGCGAGAATCCAGAACGCCGAGATCGTCGTGCCGATCGCGACCATCGCGGAGGAGACGAGGTGCATCCACCCCGGGACCCGGTTCATCCCGAACAGCATCACGCCCAGAAAAGTCGCCTCGAGAAAGAACGCCGTCAGCACCTCGTAGGCTAGCAGCGGCCCGGCGATGTTGCCCACCTTCTGCATGTAACCCGGCCAGTTGGTGCCGAACTGGAAGGACATGGTGATGCCGGTCACTACACCCTTCGCGAAGGACAGCGCGAACACCTTGGTCCAGAGCCTGTAGGTCGCGAGCCACCCGGGGTCGCTCGA
>DASSJA010000339.1:0-7652 GCA_035691445.1 Burkholderiales bacterium
CGGGGTCCGGTATCCGGTCGTAATGGGGCACGAATCGACCGGCATCGTCGATTCGATCGGCGAGGGCATTGCCGGGCTGAAAGCGGGCGAGCACGTCATCATCAATCCGATCATCGCCTGCGGCACCTGCGACCAGTGCGCCCGCGGCGCCGGAAATCTGTGCCGCAAGGCGGGCCTTTTCGGACGCGAGATCGAAGGGTCGCTTTCCCAGTACGTCAGGCTCGCTTCGCGCTACGTGCACGTGCTGCCGCCGCGGCTTCCGCTGGAGGCGGCGACGCTGATCGAAACCCTGGCGACCGTGCGCCACGCGCAGCACCGAGTGGGCGTGGCGACCGCGGAGTCGGTCGTGGTGCTGGGCATGGGCACCGCGGGCCTGCTGCATGCGCGACTCGCCGTCCTGACCGGGGCGACCCCGGTGATCGCGGTGTCGCGCACGCAGTGGAAGCTCGACATGGCCCAGCGCATGGGCGCGCACCACGTCATCCAGTCGTCGCTCGACAAGTCGGTCGACGAGGTGAAGCGGCTCACCGGCGGCAAAGGCGCCGATGTGGTGATCGATGCGGCGGGGAGCGCCGAGGCGCTGCGCGCGGCAGTCGACATGCTGCGCCCAGGCGGGCGCTACGCCGCGTTCGCCGTGAGCCATGAATTGGTGCGAGGATTTTCCACTTTCCCGCTGTACTTCGGCGAGATCAGCATCATCGGCTCGCGCGCGCTGACCCCGCAGGACATGAACCCCAGCATCCAGCTCATCGCCTCAGGTGCGGTGGACGTGCAAGGGTTCATCAGCGCCAAATATCCGCTCACGGACGCCGCTGCGGCGTTCGAGGAATACGAGCGCAATCCGAGCCGCATCCTGCGGCTGGTGATCGATTCCCAGGGCTAGGATGGATTCCCTCGTCGTCTCGCTCGAGGCGCCCGACGCGGGCGACGCGAAGCGCTTCGGTCCCAAGGCGGCGAACCTCGCGCTGCTCGGCCGGGCCGGCCTGCCGGTGCCCGGCGGCTACGCGGTGGATGCGCGGGCCTACCGCGCGCAGCTCGCATCCCTGGGGCTGGAGGCGACCGCGCGCGAGGTGTTCGCCGCGGCAGACCGGCCGCGGGCGCGGCGCTGCGCCCTCGACATGAAGCTCGGGCTGATGGAAAACCCCGTCGCCCCGGAGGTGAAGGAGCCCCTGGTCTCGGCATGGCGGCAGGTGACGGATTCGGGCGCCCGAGGCGTGGTGCGTTCTTCCGCGCTCGTCGAGGACCGCGCGGATTCGAGCTTCGCGGGACAGTTCGAGAGCTATCTCGAATTGCAGGACGAGGAGGAGTTTCTCCTCGCCGTGCGCGCCTGCTGGGCGGCGCTGTGGTCGACGCGGGCGCTGCGCTACATGGCCACGCATGGCCTCGATCCGGCGGATACCGCGATGGCGCTGATCGTCCAGCCCCTGGTCGCGGCGCGCGTTTCCGGGGGCGGCCTCTCCCGTACCGCCGACGATGCCATGGTGATCAACGCGGCGCCAGGACACGGATCGGCGATCGCGCAGGGTGAGATCGCGCCCGACCGGTACGTGCTCGATCGCGAGGGCGCGCCGAAGGAATCGGCGCCCGGCCGGAAATACCACGGGGTCACCTGCGTCCACGGGAGGAAGGCGCTGTCGCGCTCGCTGTCGGGTGCGCCATGTCTCGACGGCGAACAGCTCGCCGAGCTCGGCCTGCTGCTGCGAAAGAGCGAGAACGTCATGGGCGGACCCGTGGAGATCGAGTGGGCGGCGGACGAGGCTGGAATCAAGCTGCTGCAGGCGCGGCCCTTGCGCGTCGCCCCGGTGCAGGTGCGCGGCGACCTCTGGGTGCAGCATCCCCGGCTCGACGGCCACCCTTCCGGGATCGGCTGGGGCGAAGGCCGCGCGCGGGTGGTGAACTGCGAGTGCGAGCTGGAGCGCGTCGCCCCGGGCGACGTGCTGGTGACCACGGTGGCCGGGCCCGCCCTGGGTCCGGTGCTCGCGCACGTGGCGGGCGTGGTGGCGGAGCTCGGCGGCAGCACTTCGCATCTCGCGTCGCTCGCGCGCGAGCGCGGCGTGCCCATGGTGCTCGGCGTGCCCGACGCGACCCGGCACATCCCCGATGGAGCCACCGTCGCCGTCGACGGCGTCGCCGGGGTGGTGAGGTGGATGCAGTGAAGGCAAAGGTGGTCATCACCGATTACGTCTGGGAGTCGCTCGACGTGGAGCGCAGGACGCTCGGCGATCTCGCAGACCTGGTCCCGCTCAAGACCAAGAAGCCGGAGGAATTCCTCGACGCGGCAAAGGACTGCGACGCGCTGCTCAACACCTACGCCGGACCCATCACCGCCGAGGTGATGTCGAAGATGCCCAAGTGCCGGATCATCGCCCGCTACGGGATCGGCGTGGACACGATCGACCTGGAGGCAGCGACGAGCGCGGGGATCATCGTCACCAACAATCCCACGTACTGTATCGAGGAGGTGGCGGAGCACACCATGGCGCTGCTTCTCGCCTGCGCGCGCAAGATCGCGTTCTACGACCGCATGGTGCGCGCCGGGAGGTGGGAGGTTCCCCCGGGCAAGCCGATCTATCGCCTCGCCGGAAGAACGCTGGGTCTCGTCGGCTTTGGCAACATTGCGCGCCAGGTCGCAGTGCGTGCCGCGGCCTTCGGCATGCGTGTGCTCTACGCCGACCCGTTCGTGAAAGAAGGACCGGGGAAGAAGGTCGAGATGAACGCGCTGCTGTCCGAGTCCGATTTCGTTTCTCTGCATCCGCCCCTCACCGGCGAGACGCGGAAGCTCATGAACGATGCGGCGTTCTCGCGGATGAAGCCCTCGGCGGTTCTCATCAACTGCGCCCGCGGGCCGGTGGTCGATACCGAGGCGTTGGTGCGCGCTCTCGACGCGAAGAAGATCGCCGGCTGCGCGCTCGACACGACCGATCCCGAGCCGCTGCCGGATCCGCATCCGCTTCGCGGGCGTGAGAACGTCATCATCATTCCTCACGCGGCGTGGTACAGCGAAAAAGCCATGGAAGGGCTGCAGGCCGGGGCGCCGGGCGAGGTGCGCCGGGTGCTCTCGGGAGAATGGCCGGTGAACGTGGTGAACAGAGCAGTGAAGGGGAGAAGCCGCGCAGGGTTATAGGACACAGGAGGACATCATGTCTTACGTTCGCAATGCGGTCGCTACGCTCATCGCCTGTTTGTTCGTCGGTCCGGTGTTCGCCCAGGGCAAGTGGGCGAAGCTCGCCCCCTTCCCCGAGCCCTCGGAGGAATTGCTCGGCGCTTCCGCCGGGGGAAAGATGTACGTGTTCGCCGGGCTCGCTCCAGGCTGGGTACCGAAAGCGCTCGTGTACGAATACGATCCGGCGACCGACAAATGGGCCAAGAAGAAGCCCATGGCGCTGCCGTCGCATCACGTCGCGTTTGCCGAGCACAAGGGAAAGATCTACGCCTTCGGCGGGTTCGTGCTGCCGAAGTCGGGACCGCCCGCGTGGGTGCCGATCGACAACGCGTGGGAATACGACCCGGCCGCGGACAGCTGGAAGGCCCTCGCACCCATGCCTACCAAACGCGGCTCGCCGGTGGCCGCTTCCGTCGGCGACAGGATCTACGTGATCGGCGGCGCGGTGCCCGGGCCGGGCCAGAGCGCGGTGCATCCGGCGCGGCCCCACACCTCGGTGAGCACGGTCGAGGAATACGACCCGGCGACGAATACCTGGCGCGCTCGAGCGCCCATGCCGACGCCGCGCAATCACGCGGTGGCCGGGGCGATCAACGGCAGGATCTACGTCGCAAGCGGGCGAGTCGGTGCGGCCTTCATCTCGGGCGGATCCTCCAACATCGGGGTGATCGAAGCCTACGATCCGGCGGGCGACTCCTGGAGCCAGGGCCTCGCGCGCATGGCGAACGCGCGCAGCGCGGGCGCCGGGGGCGTATGGGGCGGCCGGCTCTATATCACCGGCGGCGAATACCAGGATCCGGGGATGATGGCGACCTTCCGCTCGCTCGAGGCATACGATCCGGCGACCAATACCTGGCAGATGCTGCCGCCGATGCCGGTGTCGCGCCACGGATTGGCCGGAGCCGTGGTGGGCAGCCGCCTGCACATGGTGAGCGGGGACGTGCAATCGGCGGGCACGGGCGTGCACGTCGACACCGAGGAGCACGACGCGTACGACCTCGACGGCGCCAGGAAATAAGGGGATCACCGGCGTCTCCTTTGCGCGCTATAGGGAAAAATTGGCGCTCGGGCGGCATGGAACTGAGCACCCCGCGCACGCCGCGCGTAAGATGAAGAGGTCGCCAGCACCGCGGTGGTTATCGGTGCCGTGAGAGGGGATGACAAACTCGGCAACGCGATACGGAGCGGTTATCACCCATGCGGCTCAGCCAGATCCGGGATTTCGTGGCGGTGGTGGAGTCCGGCGGCATCCGTGCCGCCGCGCGCAAATTGGGTGTGTCGCAGCCGGCGATCACCCGGAGCGTGCGAAGCCTGGAATCGGAGCTGCACGCGCGGCTTCTCCGCAGGACCCCGACGGGGGTGGTGCCGACGCAGCCCGGGCGCGCCTTGTTCGCCCGGGCGCGGGCCGTGCAAGCCGAGTTGCGCAAGGCCGAGGAGGAGGTCGACCAGCTTGGCCAGGCGGCGGGGGCGGTCGCCTTCGGCGTTTCGCCCACCTCCGCGATGATGGCGCCCGAGGCCATCACCCGCTTCCGGCAGCAATACCCGCAGACGCGGGTCCGCATCGCCGAGGGGCTTCCCCAGCTGCTGATTCCGATGGTGCGAGACGAAACGCTCGACTTCGCGATCTGCCGGCGCGCCATCGTCAAGCTCGACTCAGGGCTGGCGTTCCGCCCGCTGCTTCGCAACGATTTCGCAGTCGTGGCGCGCAAGGGCCATCCCCTCGAAAAGGCGAGCTCGCTCGCGCAGCTCGTCGATGCATCCTGGATCTCGCTGCTGCCGCTGGATGCTCCCGACGGTCCGTTCGCGAGCGCTTTTTCGGCGACCCGACTGCGCGTCCCGAAACAGGTGATCCAGTGCGAGTCCTACAACACGGCGATCGGCTTGATCGCGAAAACCGACATGCTGGGCTTTCTCTCGCGCCAGCTCCTCGGCGATTCGATACTGGGCGATTTTCTGCGGGAAATAACGGTGGCCGAGCCGCTGCCGTCGTTCACCGTCGGCATGTTCACGCGCACCGGTACCCCGCTCACGCAGGTCGCGGCGGCGATGGCGAAAGCGGTTATCGCGGTCGCGCACGCACGGACGGGGAAAGTTGAAGCCGAGGGCGCGGTTCAGGCTCCGGAAGTGACCGGGAGAAGCAGCTAGGACGGCGGGCGCGCGGCCGCCAGAACAGGCAGGCCCGTTTCAGAAGCGCCGCGTCACGCCCCGGGAACAACGGGGAGCAGCAGGTACGACGCGTGGCTCCCCCCGGCGTGGATGGTGTTCGTGCCGGTGTTGTAGTCGGCGCTGTAGTGGGTATACGGATAACTTCCCACGCCGTCGCGCGGCTGCACGTCGAGCCGGATACGGTGACCCTTCCGGAACACCATGCACGTGGGCCAGATCTCCACTTCCAGGCGGACGATTTCGCCGGGCGCGAGGAGCTGGCGCCTCGAGTGCGCATGGTAGGGCCGGTAGGGCAGGTCGAGCTCGGGGTCGGTCCCCCGGTGCGAGGCGCGAAGCCAGCCCTTGGCGACCGGGACGGGCTGGCCCTGCTGGCCGAGCTCGAACACGTCTTCGCCGCCCGGAGCGATATTGCGCAGCGTCGCAAAAACGTCCATGTCTTCGGTGGTGCTCGATACCCAGAGCACCAGCACCGCGGGCCCGGTGACCTCGGTGTCCTCCTTCAGAGGCGCCGTCTCGAACGACGCCCCCATCCGGGGAAGGCTCCCGGCGAAGGTGGTGGAGGTCCATGAAGCCGAGGCGATGCCGGCCTTGGTCATGCCGCTGGCGGAATAGGAAAACGCCGCGGATCGGCGAGGCGCCTCCAGGGCGAGGGCGCCTTCGGTCGGGGCCGAGCGCTTCCGCGCGCGCGGCTCGAGGTAGAGCTTGGTCCAGCGCGTGCGGTCGAGCGGCCATTCGTTTTCGAAGCGCCAGCGATAGTTTCTGTGGCCGCCCTGGCGGATGAGCAGCTTCACCGGCGGCTCGTCCATGATCCCGGTGTCCTCGTCCTTGAGCCAGCGGTCGAAGAAGCGCAGCTGGTCGCTCCGGCCTTCCTCGGAATAGAACGGGTGATAGTGCGTGCCGGCGTGGATGCGCAGCTTCTTCTGTGCGGACGCGGCGCGCGAGAAACCCTCGGTGTTGCCCCGCAGATGCAGGCCCATGCCGCTCCAGTTGCCCGCGCTGTAGAGCGGGATGTCGATGTTCTCCCAGACCGGGCGCCTGCCGCGCCACCACTCGCCGTCGAGGCTGTGGCGCATGTATTCCCACAGCCAGGGCGTGGAGAAGGCGTCCGTCGCGGTGGCCTGCGGCCTGCCGAGCAGGTGGTGAGCCATATGATTGTTCCACCACCCCGAGGCGAAGCCGAGGGAAAAAATCCCGCCGTGGTAGCCGAAGTCGCGGTACATGTCGGCCGCGCCCTCCCAGGGAATCATCGCCGCGAGCGACGGCGGCTTGAGGCTGGCGACCAGCCACTGCGTCATGGCGTAGTACGAGATGCCGTTCGCGCCGACGCGGCCGTTGCTCCAGGGCCGCGCCCCCGCCCACTCGATCGCATCGTAGAAGTCGCGTGCCTCGGACGGAGACCAGGGATCGGTGCGGCCGGGGGATTTTCCCGAACCGCGGCTGTCCACGCGGACGCAGGCGTAGCCGCGCGGAACCCACCACAGCGGGTTCACGGTCTCCCAGTTCATGTACTCGTTCGGTTTCTCCTCCAGATCGGGAGGCGGGACCCACAGCTTGTCCTTCTGGTAGGAGCCCAGATTGATGATGACGGGAACGCGGCCCGCGGATCGGGGACGGAAGACATCGGCGCGCAGGCGCGCGCCGTCCCGCATCGGGACTTCGAGGTCCTTCTCGACGACCAGGTCGTGGCGCGGGCGCGAGCCGCCCCGGGTTGTTCGCGTCCGGGCCAAGCGCTTATTCGATCTTGATATTCGCTGTGCGCAGGAAATCGCCCCAGCCCTGCGTCTCCCGGCGCACCAGATCGCTGAACTCCTGCGATGACGCGGACACCGTTACGGTGAGCATCTTCTTGGTCAGGCCTTCCTTCATCTCCGGCTGCAGCAGCGCGGCGGCGACCGCGTCGTGCAGCCTGTTCACGACCGCCTTCGGCGTAGCCGCCGGCGCGAACATGCCCTGCCACGCGTTGGTGCCTATGCCGGCGTAGCCGAGCTCCGCCATGGTCGGCACGTCCGGGAGCTCGGCGAGGCGCTGCGGCGCCGTGGTCGCAAGCGGCCTGATGCGGCCGGCGCGCACGTGCGCGAGCGTCGAGGACAGGTTGATGAAGGCGACCTGTGTCTCGTTGCTCAGAAGCGACGGGATCATCTTGGCCGCGCCGTCCTTGTACGGTACGTGGGTGAGCTGGATGCCCGCCTTGCGCTCGAACTTCTCCATGTCGAGATGGGGGTAGCTGCCGATGCCCGCCGACCCGTAGTTGATCTTGCCCGGGTTTTTCTTCGCGGCCGCGATCAGCTCGGCAATGGAGTTCGCCGGGAAGGCCGCGCTCACG
>DASSJA010000340.1:0-29888 GCA_035691445.1 Burkholderiales bacterium
GCGCCTCGAGCGCGCCGACGCAGCCGCGCAGCTCCTGCCCCTGGGTAAGGGTGACGAAGCTTGCGCGCGACTCGCAAAGCCAGGCCTCGTTCGCCTCCGGCGGGTTTCCGCGGGCGCCCAGCGCATCGGCGATCGAGGCGCGGGCGATCCGAAGCAGGCGCCTTCCGTGCTCCGCGCCGTAGCCCGCGCCGTCGGGGGCGAGCGCGAACGAGGCGTAGCCGACGACCCTGTGCCTGTCGCCAGCCGTGTCGCCCGAGTTGCGGCAGTCGAGGAGCCTCGCCGCGAGACCCTTGCGCTTTGCCGCGAGCAGCATGCCGGCGACCGGGGTCGCGCCGCACGCCTGCTCGTGGGAGATGCCGGGGTCGAAATCGAGAATCGCCTGCACGGTGGCTCTGTCGATCTCGCGCGCCCTGTCGTACGAATGATAGTGCGAGAGGTCCGAGCTGATCACGATGAGGGTCTCGGGCCCGTCCCAAAGACGTTCGAGCACCTCGGCCACCTTCCCGGGAGCCGCATCGCCTACGACGAACGGCACGAGCGAAAAATCCCCGAGCACCTGCTGCAGGAAGGGCAGCTGCACTTCGAGAGCGTGCTCTCCGGCGTGCGTCGCCGCCGATTCCACGACCTGCGGCAGGGCGCGGATCCCCCGCACACCTTCTTCGTCGATCGGGATGCGGCCAAGCGGCGTATCGAAGGCGCCGGCCCGGGGCAGCGCGAGGCCGTGCACCGGAACGCGGTGGCAAGGCCCCAGGAGCACGACGCGCTTCACGATGCCGCGCGCCGGGCGCAGCAGATCGTAGGCGCTCGCCGCGACCGGCCCGGAATAGATGTAGCCGGCGTGGGGAACGATGACGGCTTTGGGAAATCCCGGCGCAAGGGGCGCCTCCTCGGTGCGGTCGAGGTAGGCGGCGACCTCGTCGGCGAGCGCGCGCGCGTCCTCCGGATAGAACAGGCCGGCTACCGCGGGCGGCCGCGCCTCGGGACTCCGAAGGAAGGTCATGCCTTCAATATAGAACACCCGGCCGCCGGACCCAAGCGGGCGCTCATTCGGTTCCCTCCAGTCTGCGGAGCAGGCCTTCGAGCGCAAGCGCGACCGACTGCCGGCGTATCGTCGCGCGGCTGCCGCGCAGGCGCAGCACCGTGCTGTCCAGCGACCCCTTTTTCCCCGACCACGCGAAGCACACCGTGCCGACGGGCTTTCTTCGCGTGCCTCCGCCGGGTCCCGCGATACCGGTCACCGCGACCGAGACCTGCGCGCGGCTGCGCGCCAGCGCGCCGGCCGCCATTTCCCTCGCGGTCTCCTCGCTCACCGCCCCATGGCGCGACAGGGTGCGCTCGCGCACGCCGAGCAGCTCCTTCTTGGCCTGATTCGAATAGGTGACGAACCCGCGCTCGAACCACCGCGAGCTCCCCGCGACGGAGGTGATCGCCTGCGCGACCCAGCCGCCGGTGCAGGACTCGGCGGTGGCGAGCTTCAGTTTGCGATTCTGCAGGCGCACGCCGACGCGCCTTGCCAACGCCCCCAGCGCATCCCTGGCCATCAGCCGAGCACCCTTTTCACGAGCGCGATGAGCAGCAGCGTGTAGAACGCGGCGAGGATATCGTCGAGCATCACGCCCAAGCCGCCTTTCAGCGCCCGGTCGATGTCGCCGATGGGCGGAGGCTTGACCACGTCGAAAAAACGGAACGCGAAGAACGCGAGCGTCCACCAAGCGGGGCCCCGCGGCGCGACCAGGAGCACGAGAAGCATGGCGACAACCTCGTCCCAGTTCATCGCGCCGTGGTCCGCGACGCCGAGGTCGCGCCCGGTGCGCCCGCACGCCCAGACGCCGATCGCAAAAAGAACCACGATCACCCCGAAAAGCGGCAAGGGGTCGAGCCAGGCGTCGAGCAGCACATAGATCGGAAACGCGAGCAGCGTGCCGGCCGTGCCCGGAGCCACGGGCACGAGCCCTGTCCCGAAGCCGAGCGCGATGATGCGCGCCGGGCGAGCGAACGCGAAGCCTGCGGTGATCCGCGGAATCATGCGAAGTGATCGAAGCCCGCGCGCGGCGCGGAAACGGCCTTGCCCCGGGCGTCGCGCAGGTTGATCTTGGGCCTGCCGGCCACCGTCGCGCCGATGCGCGCGAGAGGAATCCCCAGGTTTCTTCCCAGTGCCTCTATCCTGGCCCGCCGGGAGCGCGACGCGGTGAAGAGCAATTCGTAGTCGTCACCACCCGCGAGCAGGCAGTCTCTTGCAAGAATCCTGTCGGGGCACGAAGCGATCGCCTGAGCCCGCGGAAGCTCATCCCAGCGAAGTTCCGCACCCACGCCCGAAGCTCTGAGGACGTGTCCCAGATCGGCGAGCAACCCATCCGAGACGTCGATTGCGCTGCGCGCAAGACCGCGCAGCCGCCTTCCGAGCGCGACGCGCGGTTCGGGCGTGTGCAGGCGCGCGAGGCAGGCCTTGCGCGCCGCGCTCCGGAGCCTGACGCGGCCCTTGAGATGCGCGAGCGCGAGCGCGGCCTCGCCGGTCGTCCCCGAGAGCCAGATGTCCTCTCCTGCGCGCGCCGCGTCCCGCCGCAATGCGGAATCGCGGGGTATTTCGCCGATCGCCGTGATCGAAATGGCGAGCGGGCCCCGGGTCGTGTCCCCGCCGATCAGCTCGACTCCGAAACGGCGGGCGAGCCGGAAGAAACCCCTTGCGAAGGCGGCGATCCACTTTTCGTTCGCTCCGGGGAGCGCGATCGCAAGCAGCGCCCAGCGCGGGTCGGCGCCCATGGCGGCGAGATCCGATAGGTTGACGGCGAGCGCCTTGTGCCCGAGCTTGCCCGGATCGGCGCCGGCGAAAAAATGCCGCCCTGCGAGCAGCATGTCGGTCGACACCGCGAGCGTCGTGCCCGCGCGGGGGCTCAACAGGGCGCAGTCGTCCCCGATGCCGAGCAACGCGGTCGGCGCTGGCCGCGTGAAGTACTTTCGGATGATCTCGAATTCCGAGGGCATGGGACCTCAGCCCGTTTTCTTGCGCTCGTCCGGGCGCAGCGCCGCCGCGACCTTGTCGAGCACGCCGTTGACGTACTTGTGGCCGTCGGTGCCGCCGAATTCCTTGGCGAGCTCGATCGCCTCGTTGATGACCACCCTGTAGGGGATGTCGGGTGCGTGCTTGAGCTCGAACGCCGCGAGCAGCAGGATCCCGCGCTCCACCGGCGAGAGCTCCTTCAGCCTGCGGTCGAGTGTGGGCTCGATCACGCGCTCGAGCGCACCGGCCTCCTCGATGGTTCCCCGGAGCAGGCGCGCGAAATACTTTGAATCGGCCTTGCCGAATTCCTTCGATTCGGCGAGCTGGGTCTGCAGCCCCGCCGCGTCTTCGCCCGAGAGCTGCCAGGCGTACAGGGCTTGCAGCGCGAGCTCGCGTGAGCGGCGCCGCGCCGATTTCATCGGTGACTCTTCGCGACGTTCCTGGCGAGGTTCGCCATCTCCACCGCAACCTCGGCGCAATCTCTCCCCTTTCGCGCGGCGCGCGAGCGGGCCTGCTCCTCCGTGTCGGCAGTGAGGATTCCGTTCGCGACGGGAATGCCGGCGTCGAGCTGCACCTGCATCAGTCCCGACGCGGACTCGTTGGCGACGATCTCGAAATGGTAGGTCTCGCCCCGGATGACGGCGCCGAGCGCGATCAGCGCGTCGTAGCTCCCGGTGTTGGCGAGCTTTTGCAGCGCAAGCGGGACTTCCAGCGAGCCCGGGACCGTGACCACGGCGAGCGTGACAGCGCGCAGCTCGGCAAGCCGCTCGCGGCATGCTTCGAGCATGGCCGTGCCGATCTCCTCGTTGAAGCGCGAGCGCACTATCCCGACCCGCAGGCCCTCCCCGCTCAAGTCGGGCTTGATCTCGGTCATCAGCCGTCCCGCGTCTTGGCCGCCTTCTCCGCGTAGCCGGTGACCTCGAGCTCCCATCCGGCCATGCTGGGCATCTTGCGCGGCGAGGCCATGAGCCGCATCTTGCCTACCCTGAGATCGCGCAGGATCTGCGCGCCGATACCGTAGGTGAGGAAATCCATCCGGGACGCGTTGTCCGGCCGCTCGGCCGAGGCTACGCGCTCGATCAGCTGAGCGGCGCCCTCGGAGCAATTCAGCAGCACCATCACACCCCTGCCCTCGGCGGCGATGCGCTCGAGCGCATCGTCCACGGACCACGAGTGCGTGCCAGGGCCCGCTTCGAGGAGATCGATGGCGGAAAGCGGCGCATGCACGCGCACGAGCGTCTCCCTGTCGGGAACGATCTCGCCTCGCACCAACGCGAGCTGCGTCCCGCCGGTCAGCTTTTCCAGGTAGGCGACGAGCCGGAACGGGCCGAAGCGCGTCTGGATCGCGCGCTCGGTGACGCGCTTGATGAGCGATTCATTCTGGCTGCGGTAGCGAATGAGATCGGCGATCGAGCCGATCTTCAAGCCGTGGCGCGCGGAGAACTCGATCAGATCGGGCAGGCGCGCCATGCTGCCGTCGTCCTTCATGATCTCGCACAGCACCGCCGCCGGATGCAGTCCAGCGAGTTGCGCCAGATCGCAGCACGCCTCGGTATGCCCCGCGCGCGCGAGCACCCCGCCCGCCTGCGCGACGAGCGGGAACACGTGGCCCGGCTGGACGATGTCGCGGGGCGTCGCCCTTGCCGACGCCGCGACCTTGATGGTGCGCGCGCGGTCGGCGGCCGAGATCCCGGTAGTCACCCCCGAGGCGGCCTCGATCGAAACCGTGAAGTTCGTCCCGTGGATCGAGCGGTTGCGCGCCACCATCGGGAGAAGGTTCAGGCGCTCGGCGTGTGCTTCGGTGATCGGCATGCAGATCAGGCCGCGGCCGAACTTCGCCATGAAATTGATCTTCTCCGCGGTGACGAATTCCGCCGCGAAGATAAGATCACCCTCGTTCTCGCGATCCTCGTCGTCGACGAGGACAGCCATCCGCCCGGTTTTCAGCTCGGCGATGATTTCGGAAATCGAGTTGAGGCTCATGGGAGAATGCCCTGCGCGGATTTTACGCCTAAACGGCGCAGCGCCGTCCCTCCCGAGCCGGCGCCACGCGAGCGGCGGCGCCGTCCGCGGCGTCCTACTGACCTTCGCCCTCTTCCTGGCCTTCGATCTTCTCGCGGATGCGCGCGCCCTTGCCCGACAGCGCGCGCATGTAGTAGAGCTTGGCGCGGCGCACGTCGCCTTTCCGCTTCAGCTCGACCGAGGCGATCATCGGCGAATAGGTCTGGAAGGTGCGCTCGACCCCCTCGCCCGAGGACACCTTGCGCACGGTGAACGAGGAATTGATGCCTCGGTTTCTCTTGGCGATCACCACGCCCTCGTAGGCCTGCACGCGCTTGCGCTCGCCTTCCACGACGCTCACGTTGACGATCACCGTGTCGCCCGGAGAAAACTCGGGGAGCGTGCGCCCCATGCGCTTGATTTCTTCCTGTTCGAGTTTTTCAATGATATTCATTGCGCTATTCCTTCATCTCTCGCTTGAATTCCTCGAGCAGCCTGCGCTCGCTCTCGCTCAATTCCCGCCGCGCCATCAGCTCCGGCCGCCGCAGCCAGGTGCGCCCCAGCGACTGCTTCAGCCGCCAGCGCTCGATCTGCGCATGGTGCCCCGACATCAGGACCTCGGGCACCGCCGTTCCTTCGTATACTTCCGGCCGCGTGTACTGCGGGCAATCGAGCAGACCGTTCACGAACGAATCCTGCTCCGCCGACATCCCGTCTCCGAGCGCGCCGGGCAGCTGCCGCACCACGGCGTCGATCAGCACCATCGCCGCGAGCTCGCCGCCTGAGAGCACGTAGTCGCCGATCGACAGCTCCTCGTCCACCGCGGCGCGTATCAAACGCTCGTCGACGCCCTCATAGCGTCCGCAGAGCAGAATCAAACGCGTCTCCCCGGAGAGCCGCATCACCTTCGCGTGATCCATAACCGGCCCTTGAGGCGAGAGATGGATCACCTTCGCGTCGCCCGTCGCCGCCGCCTTCGCCGCGGCGATCGCCTTCGCGAGCGGCTCGGCGAGCATCACCATGCCGGGCCCGCCCCCGTACGGCCTGTCATCGACCGTGCGGTAGTTGTCCGTCGTGAAATCCCGCGGATTCCACAGGGCGAGACTCCACAGCCCTTCTTCGCGCGCCCGCCGCGTCACGCCGAACTCGCTCACCGCCGCGAACGCATCCGGGAAGAGCGTCACGCAGTCGAAGCGGATCACCAGTCCGCTCCCCACTCCACTTCGACCCTGCCGGCCTCCAGATCGATCCTCCGGATCACGTCCCCCGCGACAGGCAGGAGCCGCTCGCCGCCTTCGTGCTCGACGCGCATCACGTCGTGCACGCCGGCGCTGAAGAATTCCTTCACTCGACCCAGGACTTCGCCCCGGGCGTTCACTACTTCGAAGCCGACCACATCGCCCTGGTAGAACTCGTGCTCGGCGGTCTTGGGCAGATCCTTGCGCTCGATCCCGATCTCGGCCCCTCGATACATGCCCGCCTGCTCAGGATTCGCGCAGCCTTCGAAGCGCGCGACCAGGTAGCCTCCGTGCTCGCGGCACTCCGCCACCGCGACCTTCCTGTGCTTCCCCGGTTCGCCGACCCACCACTCGGAAAACTTCCAGAGGCTGGCACCGAAGCGCTCGATCTTTACGGCGCCTTTCACACCCCAGGGCGCCAACACGCGCCCCATTACCACCAGTTTGGTTGGCGCCGCCAACCAGCCCACCGCTTACTTGGCCGCGGCCTCGGCCGGCGCCTTGTAACCCTTGAACAGTCGCGCCACCGTCGGAGACAGCTTCGCGCCCTTGCCGCGCCAGAAAGCAAGCCGGTCGGTCGCAAAGCGCAGCGACTCGCGACCTTCGGGCCCCTTCGGGTCGTAGAAGCCCACGCGCTCGATGAAGAGCTTGCCGGCGGCGCGGCGCGAATCGGCGACCACCACGTTGTAAAAGGGCCGCTTCTTGGCCCCGCCGCGCGCGAGTCGAATCACCACCATGTCGGGATTACCGGAGTCGAAAAGGGCGTGATTCTACGCGAGCCGGGCTCTGATTGGCAAGGGAAAATCGGTTTGGGCCCGCGGTCGCGCGACAGCTACCGCGTCCCCGGCATGAATCCCTTCATCCCCCGCGCCATGCGCGCGAGGCCGCCGCCCTTCATCGCTTTCATCATCTTCTGCATCTGCTCGAACTGGGCGAGGAGGCGGTTCACCTCCTGCACGGGAACGCCCGCACCCACGGCGATGCGCCTTTTCCGGGACGCCTTGATGATCTCGGGCTTCGAGCGCTCCTCTGGGGTCATCGAGTTGATGATGCCTTCGACGCGGCGCAGCTGCTTTTCGTCCACCCGCTGCGACTGCAGGCCCTGGGCGAACTGCGCAGGAAGCTTCTCGATCAGCGCCGCCATGCCGCCCATCTTGCGCATCTGGCCGATCTGCTGCTTGAAGTCCTCGAGGTCGAAGCCCTTGCCTTTCTTCACCTTCTCGGCGAGCTTCTTCGCTTCCTCGACGTCGACGCTCCTGTGCGCCTCTTCGACGAGCGAGAGCACGTCACCCATGCCGAGGATGCGCGAGGCCATGCGCTCGGGATGGAAGACTTCGAGGCCGTCGGGCTTTTCGCTCACGCCCGCGAGCTTGATCGGCTTTCCCGTGACGTGGCGCACCGAGAGCGCAGCCCCGCCGCGCGCATCGCCGTCGAGCTTGGTGAGGACGACGCCGGTGAGCGGCAGCGCTTCGTTGAACGCGCGAGCGACGTTCACCGCATCCTGTCCCTGCATCGCATCGACGACGAAGAGCGTTTCGACGGGCGAGAGCGCTGCGTGGAGCTCGGTGATCTCCCGCATCATCGGCGCGTCGATCGCGAGGCGCCCGGCGGTGTCGACGACGAGAACGTCGTAGTAGCGTTTTTTTGCGTGGTCGAGCGCGGCAAGGGCGATGGCGAGCGGCTTGTCACCGGCGTGCGATGGAAAAAGATCGACACCAATCTGCGCAGCGAGCACGCCGAGCTGCTCGATCGCCGCAGGCCGGTAGACGTCGCAGGAGACCAGCAGGGGCTTCTTGCCGCGCTCGTCCTTCAGCATCTTCGCGAGCTTGGCCGCCGTTGTCGTTTTCCCCGAACCCTGCAGGCCCGCGAGGAGCACGACCGCGGGGGGCGCGACCGCGAGATCGAGCTCGGCGTTCTCCGTGCCCATGAGCGCAGCGAGCTCTCTGTGCACGACGCCGACGAGCGCCTGGCCCGGCGTTAGGCTCTCCGCAACGTCCTGCCCCAGCGCCGCCTCGCGCACGCGTTCGACGAAAGCCTTGACGACGGAAACTGCGGCGTCCGCCTCGAGGAGCGCCATGCGCACTTCGCGCAGCGCTTCCTGAACGTTCGATTCAGTGAGGCGCGCCTCGCCGCGAATCGTCTTGGCGACTCGTGCGAGCCGCCGGGTCAGGTTGTCGAGCACGGGAAGGCGCGGCGCCGGTGTACACTTTAGGAATGCCGGCGATTCTACTCTACGGCGCGACGTTTCTCCTCTACGCGGCGCTCGGATTCCATTTCTGGCGCACGCGCTGGCGTGGTGCGTACGCGCCGAAATTCACACGCTGGGAACGTGCGGCCATCCTCGCGCCCCTGGCGCTGCATACCTGGCTCGTTTACGACATGCTGCTCGGGCACGCCGAGCTGCGCTTCGGCTTCGGACAGGCGCTCTCGGTGATGCTGTGGCTCGCGGTGCTGATCTACTGGGTCGAGAGCCGCTTCCTCTCGGTCGAAGGCATGCAAGCGCCGATTCTCGCGCTCGCCGCGGTGTGCGTGCCCCTGCCCGCGCTCTTTCCCGGCCTGGCCACGACCTCGTCTTCGCATTCCACCGAATTCCGCCTGCACCTCGCGCTGGCGATGATCGCTTACGGGATGTTCACGATCGCGGCGCTGCACGCGCTCCTGATGACGCTGATGGAGCGGCGCCTGCACGGAGGCGCGCTCGTCGGGCCGCTCGCGGCGCTACCGCCGCTGCTCACGATGGAGCGTCTCCTCTTCCGGGTGATCCTCGTCGGGTTCGCGTTCCTGACCCTCACGCTGGTGACCGGGATCGCCTTCTCCGAGACGCTTTTCGGGCGTGCGATGAAGTTCGACCACAAGACGGTCTTCGCGGTCGCCTCCTGGTTCATTTTTGCGGCCTTGCTCGCGGGCCGCTACTTGTACGGCTGGCGCGGGCGCACGGCGCTGCGCTGGACGCTCGCCGGGTTCGTCGCCTTGCTGCTCGCCTACGTCGGCAGCCGCTTCGTTCTCGAAGTGGTCCTGCGGCGCGGCCTCGGGTAGGGGGAGCGCCGCCTTGGCCGACATCCCTCTGCTGCCGCAGTTCGCCGCGCTCGTCTTCCTCCTGGTCCTCTCGGGGTTCTTCGCGATGGCCGAGACCGGCATGATGGCTATCAACCGGTACCGCCTGCGCGCCCTCGAGCGCACCGGCCATCGGGGTGCGCGGCTCGCGTCCGATCTGCTTCGCGAAACCGACAGGCTCCTGTCGGTGCTGCTCGCGGGCAACACGCTGGTCAACGCCGCGATCACGATGCTCGCCGGGGTAATCACGATCGATCTCTTCGGACACGACAAGATCGTGCTCGGCGCCGCGACCCTCGCGGTCGCGTTCCTGATTCTCGTGTTCGCCGAGATCACGCCCAAGGTGATCGGAGCGCGCTATCCGGAGCAGACCGCCCTCGCGGCGAGCTACGTGCTGAAGCCGCTCGTCAAGGCGTTCGCGTGGACGCTCTGGATAGCGAACCTGTTCGTGCGCTGCCTGCTGTGGCTGCTGCGCATCCCGACCGAGCACAAGGGATCGCAGCGGCTGTCCGTGGAGGAGCTGCGCATGCTCGTGCTCGAGTCGGGTCAGTTCATGCCGAAGAAGCACCTGAGCATTCTCATCAACCTCTTCGACCTGGAAGCGATCACCGTCGAGGACGTGATGACCCCGAGAGCGCAGATCGAGGCGGTCGACCTCGACGCTCCCGCGGAGACCCTCGTCACCCAGTTCACCACCGCGTACCACACCCGCCTTCCCGCGTACCGGGGCGAGCTCGGCAACCTCGCGGGCATCCTGCATCTGCGCAACGTCATGCACCTGCTGCGCTCCGAGGAATTCGACCGCAAGGCGCTCGCCGGGCTGCTGGCGAAGCCGTATTTCGTCCCGACGGGAACGCCGGTGTTCGCGCAGCTCCAGTATTTCCAGGAAAACCGCCAACGGATCGCGCTCGCCGTCGACGAGTACGGAGAGCTGCAAGGGCTGCTCACCGTGGAGGACATCATCGAGGAGATCATCGGCGAATTCACGACGACCGCTCCGGTCAGATCGGAGATCGACTCCTGGGACAAGGACGGAAGCGTTCTGGTGGAAGGATCGAGCATGCTGCGCGAGCTGAACCGCAAGCTCGGCCTCGCTCTGCCCCTGGACGGGCCCAAGACCCTGAACGGCCTCATCTTGGAGCACCTGCAGGATATCCCCGCGTCGGGAGTCGCGTTGAAGATCGCCGAGGTGCCGATGGAAATCGTCCAGACCCAGGACCGGGTGATCAAGACGGTGCGGCTTTTCCGCCCGCGCGTATCCGATCTCGCGCGGGCGGCGTAGAGCGGCGGACTCGGCGCGACCGAGGAAGAAGTCACATTTACAGGTCCCCGATTACACCTTGTCTTCAACGTATTGCGCAAAGTACTTGAGACTTTACAAACGGCCGGTGCGCATGCATCATCGCGGGACCGTCCGCAGCTAGAGGCCCAAGAAGCCCGCGAGCCTCGCAGCCAGGAATGAAGCCAGGAGGCCGCCGTCATGGCAACCGCAGCAGCCGTCGCCAAGGTCAAGGAAGTCACCTACCTTTGGGAAGGCAAGGACAAGTCGGGCAAGATCATCAAAGGTCAGATGCGCGCGGGCGGCGAAGCGCTGGTCAACGTCACGCTACGCCGCCAGGGCATCGTCGTCACGAAGGTCAGCAAGCAACGCATCGGCAGAGGGGGCAAGGTCTCCGACAAGGACGTTACGCTGTTCACCCGCCAGATGGCGACGATGATGAAAGCGGGCGTGCCGCTGCTGCAGTCCTTCGATATCGTCGGCAAGGGGCACGCCAACCCCGCGGTGTCGCGGCTGCTGATGGGGATCAAGACGGATGTGGAAACCGGATCTTCGCTCGCGTCGGCGTTTCGCAAGTACCCCCTTCACTTCGACGCTCTGTTCTGCAACCTGGTGCAGGCCGGCGAGCAGGCGGGGATCCTGGAGTCCCTCCTCGACCGCCTAGCGACCTACAAGGAAAAGATTCTCGCCATCAAGTCGAAGATCAAATCGGCGCTCTTCTATCCGATTGCGATCATCACGGTCGCCTTCATCATCATGGCGATCATCATGATCTTCGTGATCCCGGCGTTCAAGCAGGTGTTCACGAGCTTCGGGGCCGACCTGCCGGCGCCGACCTTGTTCGTGATGGGGGTCTCGGATTTCTTTGTCCACTACTGGTACATCATCTTCCCTGCGATCATCGGGGGCGTCTGGGGCTTTTTCGCGGTGTGGAGGCGCTCGGTGCCGGTCCAGATATTCATGGACCGGCTGACGCTCAAGATACCGGTATTCGGCGACCTCATCCGCAAATCGACCATCGCACGCTGGACGCGGACGCTCTCGACCATGTTCGCGGCGGGCGTGCCCCTCGTCGAAGCCCTCGATTCGGTGGGCGGCGCATCCGGGAACTATATCTATGTGATGGCCACCAAGGATATCCAGAGAAAGGTGAGCACGGGAACGAGCCTCACCGCTTCGATGCAGGAGTCGAACGTGTTTCCCAACATGGTCGTGCAGATGGTGTCGATCGGAGAGGAATCGGGGGCGCTCGACGCAATGCTCGGCAAGGTCGCGGACTTCTACGAGTCGGAGGTCGACGACGCGGTCGAGGCGCTCTCCAGCCTCATGGAACCGATGATCATGGTGGTGCTCGGCGTACTGATCGGCGGCATGGTGATCGCGATGTACCTGCCGATATTCAAAATCGGCCAGGCGGTCTGATAACACCCTCCTCGCGCAGCGGGGATCCGGCGGACCCATGAGCGACATCCTCTGGGCGGCCTCCCACCCGGCCGCGTTTCCCTGGCTGAGCCTCGTGCTGGGGCTGGTCGTCGGCTCGTTTCTCAACGTCGTCATCCATCGGCTGCCCAAGATGATGGAGCGGAGCTGGCGGGAGGAATGCGCAGAGATCGAGGGCGCTCCCGCCGCAAACGCGGCAGGGGAACCCTACGGTTCCCCCGCAACCCCTCCCGCCACAAACGCAGCAGGAGAACCCTACGGTTCCCCCGCACCCCCTCCCCAACCGAAAACCACGGAGACGTACAACTTGTTCGTGCCTCGCTCGCGCTGCCCCGCCTGCGGTCACGGCATCCGCGCCGCCGAGAACATCCCTCTCGTTTCATGGGCGTTGCTGCGCGGGCGCTGCTCGGCGTGCAAGGCGCGCATCAGCGTGCGCTACCCTCTTGTCGAACTGCTCGCCGGGATCGCCGCGGCGTGGTCGGCGACACGGTTCGGCTTCGGGCCGGCGGCGTTCGCGGCTATGGTGTTCCTGTGGTGCATCCTCGCCGCGGGCTTCATCGATTTCGATACGCAGCTGCTGCCCGATGCCATCACGCTGCCCCTTTTGTGGCTGGGGCTGCTCCTCAACATCGCCGGGGTCTTCACCGACCTGCGCTCGGCGGTGATCGGCGCCGCCGCAGGATATCTGGTCCTGTGGAGCGTGTACTGGCTGTTCAAGCTCGCGACCGGCAAGGAAGGGATGGGATTCGGCGATTTCAAGCTGCTTGCCGCCATCGGCGCGTGGTGCGGATGGCAGGTCCTGCCGCTTGTGATCGTGCTCTCGTCCTTCATCGGCGCCGCGGTGGGAATCGCCCTCATGATCTTCGCGCGTCGCGGTCGCAGCGTGCCCATCCCCTTTGGACCCTTTCTGGGCGCCGCGGGGATCGTCGCATTGTTCTGGGGGCCTCAGCTCACCCGCCAGTACCTCAACCACTTCATGTGAAGCCCTACACGGTCGGACTCACGGGCGGTATCGGCAGCGGCAAGAGCGCAGTCGCGCAACTCTTCACCAGGCTCGGCATCGCGGTGATCGACTCCGACAGCATCGCGCACGACCTCACGCGGCCCGCGGGGGAAGCGATCGAGCCGATACGCGCGGCGTTCGGTTCGGGCGCGATCGGCGCGGATGGCTCGCTCGATCGCGTTCGGATGCGCAAGCTCGCGTTCGGCGACGCTCAAGCGAGGAAAAAGCTGGAAGCCATTCTGCACCCGCTCATCCGGATCGAAAGCGCGCGCCGCTGCGAGCGCGCCCGCGGCCCTTACGCGATCCTCGTGGTCCCGCTCCTGGTGGAATCCGGCGTCGACCGCTCTCGCTACGCGCGGGTGCTCGTTGTCGATTGCCTCGAGACTCAGCAGCTGGAGCGCGTGATGGCGCGAAGCGGCCTTCCGGAGTCGGAGGTGCGCGCCATTCTCGCCGCCCAGGCGACGCGCGCGCAGCGCCTCGCCGCCGCCGACGACGTGATCGACAACAGCGGCATGCCCGCGGCCCTCGAGCGCCAGGTATCGAGCTTGAACGAGAAATATCTCACGCTCGCGGCGGAAACGAAGACAGCGCCGTAGCCGGCGCCCGTTGTCAATTCACGGCGGATCGGGGAGAATCAGGCAAAGATCTCTCTAATCAATCGCCTACCCTCGAGCCGCGGGCGTCAAGTGATCACTTACGAGTATCCGCTCAACGAGCGAATCCGGACGCTGCTGCGCCTCGAAAACCTGTTCGAGCGCGCCAACCATTTTCTGGTCAAGGAAGAGGACTCGCGCGCGCATCACGCCGCGCTCCTGACGCTGTTCGAGATTCTCGAAGTAGCAAGCCGCGCCGATCTGAAGTCGGACCTCCTGCAGGAGCTCGAGCGGCAGAAACAGATCCTCCAGGGATTTCGCAACAATCCACAGATCGCGGAGAGCGCTCTCAAACAGGTCCTCGCGGACATCGAGCGCACGAGCGCGGCGCTCTTCGCCATGACCGGCAAGATCGGCCAGTACCTTCGGGAGAACGATTGGCTGATGTCGATCAAGCAGCGCACCGGGATTCCGGGCGGCGCCTGCGAGTTCGACCTGCCCTCGTATCATTTCTGGCTGAACCGCGACGGGCACCGGCGCAACACCGACCTGCACGCGTGGATCTCTCCGTTGCTGCCGATCAAAGAGGCTTCGTCCATCGTGCTGAAGCTGCTGCGCGAGGGCGGCCGGCCGGTCAAGCACGTCGCCCAGCGCGCGCTCTTCTCGCAGATGCTGGGCGGTAAGGCCTCGCAGATGGTACGCATCCGGCTGCCGCGCAGCTCTCAGTACATCCCCGAGATCAGCGCCAACAAATACGCGTTGAACGTGCGTTTCGGTACTTTCGGCACGCGGGTGTGCGAGGCTGACGTCGAGTTCGAGCTGACCTTCTGCAACCTGTAGAGCCGTGGGCGAGACGAAGCTCGTAAGCTGTCCGCGCTGCGCTGTTCAAGTGGCATGGTTGCCGGCGAGCCGTTACCGTCCATTTTGTTCCCAGCGTTGCAGGCTGATCGATCTGGGCGATTGGGCAATGGAGAGGTACCGGGTACCGGTCGAGGGCGAGAAGGATACGCCCGAGACGAAGGAGCAGGACTAGGCCCGCATTTCCCAGGCTCCACGCACCATGGCGATCCCGTGCGCGCCGCGGCTCATGGCCTGCTCCAGATCGCCGGGCTGAATTCCGCCGAGCGCATAGACCGGTACGGACGTATCCGCCGCAATCGCCCTGAATCGCTCCCAACCGAGCGGTACCGCAGCCGGGTGCGAGGGCGTCGCGTGAACCGGCCCGACTACGGCGAAATCGGCTCCGAGCGCCTCGGCGCGGCGCAGCTCCTCGCCCGAGTGGCACGAGGCGCCGCACCACGGGACGTCCGGACGGGCCGAAACACTGCGCAGCTGCTCGGCGGTGAGGTGCACGCCGTCCGCGCCGATCTCGCGGGCGAGCTCGAGGTCGGAGTTCACCAGAACCTTCGCGCCGTGAGCGCGGGCCAGGGCGAGCACACGCCCGGCGATATGCCTCAGGGCCGGGCGCGCGAGATTTTTTTCCCGTACCTGCACCAGCCTGAGGCCACCGCGCAGGCGCGCCTCCAGCCGCGAAAGAAACGGCCCTTCGCCGAGCTCGCCGGCGCGCGTTATGGCGTACTCGGACGGCAGCGACAGCGCGCGAAGCACCGGGCCGTTCGCCGGCAGGAGAGGACCGAGCTCGACCGCATCCGGGCGCCGCCAGGCGATCGCCTGGTGGTCGAGCGCGCGCGGCTCGCCCTGCCAGGAGGTGACGCGGTGGAAATGCAGGCGCACCGTCGCGTGCGGATAGACGAATACCCGGGTTATCCAGGGATAGGTCCGCCCGATCTCGACGCCCAGCTCCTCGCGTATCTCGCGCTTGAGCGCGTCGAGGACCGGCTCGCCCGGTTCGACCTTGCCGCCAGGAAACTCCCAATAACCCGAGTAGACCTTGCTTTCGGGCCGGCGCGCGAGCAGCGCAGCACCGTCGGAACGGATGAGCACCGCCACGGCGACGTCCACCGGGGCCGACATCATTCCCGCGATTCAGCGCTTCGGCTTGCCGTCGCCGGCGTGGCGACCGGCGTAGTCGCGCGCGAACTGCCAGGCGACGCGGCCTGAGCGAGAGCCGCGCAGGAGCGCCCATTGAAGGGCCTCCTGTCTCGCCTTAGCGATCTCGCCCTCGCCGCAGCCGAGCTCGCGCAGCCAGTGGGCGACGATCGCGAGGAATTCGTCCTGGTCGAAGGGATAGAACGAGACCCACAGCCCGAAACGCTCCGAGAGCGAGATTTTCTCCTCGACCGTTTCGCCGGGGTGGATCTCCTCGCCGAGGTGCTTGGTCTCGAGGTTCTCCTGCATGTACTCGGGCATGAGGTGACGCCGGTTGGACGTGGCGTAGATGAGCAGGTTCTCCGAGGTTGCGGCGACCGAGCCGTCCAGCACCGACTTGAGCGCCTTGTAGCCCGCCGCCTCCGACAGTTCGAACGACAGATCGTCGCAGAACAGGATGAAGCGCTCCGGCCGTGCGGCCACCTGGTCGACGATCTCCGGCAGGTCTATGAGGTCATGCTTCTCGACCTCGATCAGGCGCAGGCCCTGGCGGTGGAACTTGTCGAGGACCGCCTTGACGAGCGAAGACTTTCCGGTGCCGCGCGCGCCCGTCAGCAGCGCATTGTTGGCGGTCTTGCCCTCGACGAACTGGCGGGTGTTCTGCTCGATCAGCGCCTTCTGATTGTTCACGCCGTGGAGGTCGGAGAGGCGGATGCGGTGGACGTTCGCGATCGGCTGGATGAAGCGGCCGCGCGAGGTCTTGCGCCAGCGGAACGCGATGCTCGCCTGCCAGTCGACCGGGCGCGACGCGGGCGGGAGCAGCGTCTCGACGCGCTCAAGCAGCGCCTCGCCGCGCTTGATCAGCCGTTCCATCTCGGACATGCGGTGGCCTAGGTCCTGTATTCGGCGTTGATGGTAACGTATTCGTGCGACAGATCGCAGGTCCATACCGTCACGGAGGCGTTGCCGCGCTTCAGCACCACCCGGACCGTGATCTCGCTCTTTCCCATCACCCGCTTTCCCTCTTCCTCGCGGTAGCCGGGCGCGCGGCCGCCCTGCTTCGCGACCTGCACATCGTCGAGGTAAAGCTCGACGCGGTTGACGTCGAGATCACGAACGCCCGAGTTGCCGATCGCGGCGAGCAACCGCCCGAGATTCGGATCGGAAGCAAAGAACGCAGTCTTCACCAGCGGCGAGTGCGCGATCGCGTAGGCGACGCTCCTGCACTCTCTCTCGTCCCGTCCCTTCTCCACCCGCACCGTGATGAACTTGGTCGCGCCCTCGCCGTCGCGCACGATCGCCTGGGCAAGGCCCTGCGACACCTCCAGCACCGCCTCGCGCAGGACGGCCGGGCCACAGCGCCCTGCAGCGCCCGTCGCGATCAGGATGAAGGAGTCGTTCGTCGAGGTGTCACCGTCGACGCTGATGCGGTTGAACGAATTCGCCGCCGCGTCGGCCACCAGGCGCTCGAGCACCTTTTGCGAAACGGCGGCGTCGGTCGCGATGAATCCGAGCATGGTCGCCATGTCGGGGCGGATCATGCCTGCGCCTTTCGCGATCCCGGTGACTGCTGTCGCACCCGCGCGGCGCGACCTGGCCTTCGACACCGTATCAGTGGTCATGATCGCCTCCGCCGCATCACCCCAGGCGTCCTCTCGCAGGTCGGCGACACACGCCGGGAGTCCCGCGATGATGCGATCCAGGGGCAGCGGTTCCATGATCACGCCGGTCGAGAAGGGCAGCACTTCCTGCGGATGGCACCCGAGGAGCCGCGCCGCGTGTGCGCAGCTCTCCCGCGCGTCGGCGAGCCCGGGCTTCCCGGTGCCGGCATTGGCGTTGCCGGTATTGACGACGAGCGCCCGCGTAGCTCTCCCGGAGCCGAGGTGCTCCTTCGCGACCTGCACGGGCGCCGCGCAGAAGCGGTTCTGCGTAAACACGCCCGCGACGTGGGTCCCTTCCGCCAGCGAGATGAGCAGCAGGTCCTTGCGCCCCGCTTTCCGGATTCCCGCCCGGGCGACACCGAGCCTCACCCCCTTGACGGGCCGCAGGTCTTCCGGCCCCGGAGGGCTCAAATTGACAGCCATATTCTTGCGACCGCTCCGGGAGTCGTACCGATCCCGGTTCAGGCCAATTTCCCGTGGCAGTGCTTGTATTTCTTCCCCGAACCGCAGGGACAGGGATCGTTGCGGCCGATCTTGCCCATATGCCTGACGAAAGGCGCGGGCTTGGCGGCGGGCGCCGCGTCAGGGCCCGCCCCGGCAAGAGCCTCCTCGTATCCGGCATGCTGGTACTGGACGTTCTCGACCGCAGGCGCCTGCAGCTTCTCCACCTGCTCGGCCTGCTCGCGCAGTTGCAGCTCCACCGTCATCAGCGTGCGCGTCACTTCCAGCTTGACCGATTCGACGAGATTGCCGAACAGCTCGAAGGCTTCGCGCTTGTATTCCTGCTTCGGGTTTTTTTGTGCGTAGCCGCGCAGGTGTATTCCCTGGCGCAGATGGTCGAGCGCCGCGAGGTGCTCGCGCCAGTGGTTGTCGAGCGTGGAGAGGAGCACGTGTCGCTCGACGAGGCGCACGCCGTCCGGTGGATGGGCCGCCATTTTGCGACGATACACAGAGTTCGCCTCGTCGAGCGAGCGTTTGAGCAACGCCTCATCGTCCAGATTGGGCTCGTCGGCCAGCCACTTGGACAGCGGCGGCTCGAGTCGCAGCTCCGCCGCGTACACTTTCTCGAGACCCGGGATGTCCCATTGCTCCTCCATGCTCTCCTCGGGAACGTGGACGCGGAAGAAGTCGGTGATCACGCCTTCGCGCAGCGACTGGATCTGGTCGGACACGTCCTGCGATTCGAGTATGGAATTTCTCAGCTGATAGATTTCACGTCGCTGGTCATTGGCGACGTTGTCGTATTCGAGCAGCTGCTTGCGGATATCGAAGTTGTGCGCCTCGACTTTGCGCTGCGCGCTCTCGATGGAGCGGGTGACCAGGCCGTGCTCGATCGGTTCGCCTTCCGGCATTCCGAGGCGCTGCATGATCGCGTTGACCCGCTCCCCGGCGAAGATCCGCAACAGCGGGTCTTCGAGCGAGAGATAGAAGCGCGAGGAACCCGGGTCGCCCTGACGGCCCGAGCGGCCGCGCAGCTGGTTGTCGATGCGACGGGCTTCGTGCCTCTCCGTGCCGATGATGTGCAGGCCGCCCGCGGCAATCACCTCATTGTGCAGATCCTGCCACTCCCGGCGCAGCTTGCTGATGCCGAGCTCTTTCTCCGCGTCGTCGAGGTCCTCCTTCTCGCGCAAGAGATCGACCTGCTTCTCGACGTTGCCGCCCAGCACGATGTCCGTGCCGCGGCCCGCCATGTTGGTCGCGATGGTAATCACTCTGGGTCGCCCGGCCTGGGCGACGATTTCCGCCTCGCGCGCGTGCTGCTTCGCGTTCAGGACCTGGTGCGGCAGCTTGTCCTTCTGCAGCATCCCGGAGATGAGCTCGGAATTCTCGATCGAGGTCGTGCCCACAAGCACCGGCTGGCCTCGCTGATAGCAGTCGTGGATATCGGCGATGATCGCCTTGTGCTTTTCCCCCGAGGTGCGGAACACCTGATCGTTGCGGTCGGCGCGAACCATTGGCATATGGGTCGGAATGACGACCACCTCCAGGCCGTAGATCTCCTGGAATTCGTAGGCTTCCGTGTCGGCCGTGCCGGTCATCCCAGCGAGCTTGCGGTACATGCGGAAGTAATTCTGGAAGGTGATCGAGGCGAGCGTCTGGTTCTCGCTCTGGATCGAGACGTTCTCCTTCGCTTCGATGGCCTGGTGCAGACCGTCCGACCAGCGCCGGCCGGGCATGAGCCGGCCGGTGAACTCGTCGACGATCACCACGTCGCCTTCCTGGACGACGTAATGCCGGTCGCGGAAGAAAAGATTGTGCGCCCGGAGCGCGGCGTTGAGGTGATGCATGAGATTGACGTATGCAGGTTCGTAGAGACTGCGGCCGTCCGGGAGCAGCTCCGCCCTGGCTAGGAGCTTCTCGGCGTGCTCGTGCCCTTCCTCTGAGAGCAGCACCGTGTGGTTCTTTTCGTCCACGTAGAAGTCGCCCGGCGCACCGTCCTTCTCCTGGCGCTTGAGAAGCGGCGCAACCGCGTTCATGCGATGGTATATCTCGGTACGGTCTTCGGCCTGCCCCGAGATGATGAGCGGCGTGCGCGCTTCGTCGATGAGGATCGAGTCGACCTCGTCGACGATCGCGTAGTTGAGCCTGCGCTGAAAGCGATCCCCGACGTGCATCGCCATGTTGTCGCGCAGGTAGTCGAACCCGAATTCGTTGTTGGTCCCGTAGGTAATGTCGGCGGCGTAGGCTGCCTGCTTCTCGTCATGCGGCATCTGGGTGAGGATCACTCCGACTGAGAGCCCCAGGAACCTGTAGACTTTTCCCATCCACTCCGCGTCGCGGCGCGCGAGGTAGTCGTTGACCGTCACGATGTGCACGCCGCGCCCGCTCAAGGCGTTGAGGTACGCGGGCAAGGTCGCGACCAGGGTCTTGCCCTCCCCGGTGCGCATCTCGGAGATCTTGCCGTCGTGCAGTACCATTCCACCGATCAACTGCACGTCAAAGTGGCGCATGTTGAGCACGCGCTTCGCTGCTTCGCGCACCACGGCGAAGGATTCAGGAAGAAGCTCCACGAGCGCTGCTTTTTCCGCCGCGTCGCGCCCCTCCTCGGGAACACCCTCGACCCGCTTCGCGAAGACCTCTTTGAGTCCACCCGTCTTGGCCGCCAGCGCCTGATCCGACAGCGCGGCGATGGACGGCTCCAGTGCGTTGATCGCCTTTACCGTCTTGCCATATTGTTTGAGCAGACGGTCATTGCGGCTGCCGAAAACCGCCTTCAGCGCGCGGGAAATCATCGAAGAGTGACGACCAGCATGGGAAAAAGTTCGAAGTCTACCACGCGGAGGGATCGATTCCCCCGATCCCGGACGGACTGCCGGGGAAACCGGGCCCGCGGGCGCCAAAGGCTTGCGGCTAGCGCGACGAGGCCTGGAGAAAGCGGATGGGGTTCTGCGCGACGCCGCGATAGCGCACTTCGAAGTGCAGGTGCGGGCCGGTGGCCCTGCCGGTCGAACCGGATTCGGCGATCTTGGCGCCGCGCTGCACGACTTCGCCTTCCTTGACCAGAAGCCTGGAGCAATGGGCGTAGCGCGTGGTGAAATCGTTGCCGTGGTCGATCTCGACCATGTAGCCGTACTGGGGGTGCGTCCCCGCGAACTTCACCACCCCGCCCGCGGCCGCAAAAATCGGCGTGCCGACGTCCACCGGGAAGTCCAGGCCTTCGTGCATAGCCAGCATCCCGTTGAACGGGTCGATGCGCCAACCGAAACTCGACGCGGTGTAGGCGGCATCGACGGGCGGGATCGTCGGCATCAGTTTCTTTTTGACCTTCGCGTCGAACATCTGCGACTCCAGGATCCCCAGCGAGTCGCTACGGTTTTCCATCTGCCTCGAGAGCTGGTCGAGTTGGCGGTTGAATTCCGCCATCGACAGGTCCTTCGGCGGAATGCTCGACATCGCGCCGCCGCGGCCCGGGACCTCGGTGAATCGGAATTCGCCGGGCTTGAGGCCGGCAAGCGCCGAGAGGCGTTCGCCTAGGGCGTCCAGGCACATGAGCTGGGCTTGCATCTCGCCCAGCTTCACGGCCATGGCATTGAGGTTTTCCCTCAAGAACTCCTCGGTCTTGCGCTGCTGCGCCTCCTGAGCCGATTTCACCAGCGAATCGAGGAGGGGAAACTTGAATTCGTTCGCATGACGCACGGTGATCCAGAAAAGGCCCAGCGTCAGGCTGAACACGAGCAGCGCCATGAATAGCACGCCGGCAACCACGTGGCGGCTGGTCAGAGTCAAGGACCCCGCCTTGGCCGCTCTGCTCGAAACAAGAATAATATGCATGCTGCCTTTCTTACGGGCGCACACCATGCATTCCCAAAACATGCATATGCAGCACCCTTGCGCCTACCTGGATCAAGGCGATGGCATCTCCGCGCTCATGCCGCATGCCAAGCACTTGATCGAACTGCGCGAGATTCTCGCCTCGCTGCTGCCGGAACCCCTGGCGCGACAGTGCTCCGTCGCAAACTACAAACAGGGACGAGTCGTTGTTTTTGCCGCTAGCGGCGCCGTCGCCGCCAAACTCAAATTTATGCTCCCGGCATTGCTGGAGCAGATTTCGAAGCGAGCGTCGGAGGTTACCGGATTGACCGTGGCCGTGCAAGCCCTGGAGTCGAAGGATCAAGTCTCTGACAAATCAGCACAAATTAGCTCGGAGGCCGTTTTGGAGCTTGCCGAGCTCTGCAGCCAACTTCCTGATTCAGAATTGAAAACCGCGCTAGCGCGAATCGTCTTTCAGCATCGCCGCTAAGTGACTGCCTAGACGAGCATAAATGCTCGTTCCAGTATCAAAAGTCCAAAGAAGAGCAGGGCAAAAATCAGGGCGTACTTGAATACGCGAAGGGCAAAACGAAGGTACTTCTTGTCCCGGGTGAGAAGGTACAGGACGACCCCGGTAACGGTGGCGAGCACCACCAAGATTGCCGCAATGCGCAGAGCGAGCACGGGCTCGCACCTCTCCGCTCAGCCGGCTGGCAGGGCAAACAGCCGGGAGAGCGCGACCGGAGCATCCTCCTCCCGTTCAAAGGTCACCCATTCCCAAGTTTCCTTGGAGGCGAGTGCCGCGCGCAACAGTCGGTTGTTCAGGGCATGGCCCGATTTATGAGCCGAAAAGCTGCCGATCAGCGGGTGCCCGATCAGGTAGAGATCGCCGATCGCGTCGAGCAGCTTGTGCTTGACGAATTCGTCGCTGTAGCGCAACCCTTCGGCGTTCAGCACGCGGTATTCGTCGACGACGATGGCGTTGTCGAGGCTCCCCCCCAGCGCGAGGCCTGAATCGCGCAGGGCTTCGACATCCTGGATGAAACCGAAGGTGCGCGCGCGCGCGACTTCCTTGACGTAGGAAGTTTCAGCGAAGTCGACGAAAGCGGTTTGCGCCGACTGCTCGAACGCCGGGTGATCGAACTCGATCGAGAACGAGAGCTTGAAGCCCTCGAAGGGTTCGAAGCGCGCCCACTTGTCTCCGTCTTTCACCTCGACCGTGCTTTTGATCCGAAAAAAGCGCTTCGGCGCGGGTTGCTGTTCGATCCCCGCCGATTGAATCAGAAACACGAAGGGCGCGGCGCTCCCGTCCATGATCGGCACTTCGGACCCCGTGAGATCGACGTAAACGTTGTCGATGCCCAGTCAGGCGAATGCGGACATCAGGTGTTCGACCGTAGCGACTTTGGCTCCGTTCGCCTCGAGCGCGCTGCACAGCCTCGTGTCCGTCACCTTGAAGGCGTCGGCGACGATATCGATCGGAACGGGCAGATCGATGCGCCGGAATACGATCCCCGTATCAGGCGCCGCGGGCCGCAATGTCAGCGCGACCTTTTCACCGGTGTGCAAGCCCACACCGGTGGCGCGAATCACGGACTTTAGGGAGCGCTGCTTGAACATTTGCGTCGCCGCAGCAATGACGTAGCCGATTGAAAGTACGGGATTTTAGCACAGAGCCCGACCTCGCCGGCCCGGAATTTCCGGCGAGGCGCGCCCTGCTGCCAGCCCTTTTTCAGTGCGGCCGCTTGCGCAGGTAAGCAGGAACGAACGCCACGGTGCGGATCAGCACGGGGGCGGTTCGCCCGCGGAGTTGCACCGCGGGTCGAACAACCAGGGGCTTGCGCAGATAGCGAGGCATGCCGGGCCGTTTGGCTGTGCTCATGGATTCTCCCTAGTCCGCCTGCTTGCGAAGGAAAGCCGGGATGTCGTACTTGTCGACTCCGTTCGCCTGGAGCGCTTCGATGGTGGAAGCGCGGTTCTTGCGGATTACCGCCGGCATCTCGTCGAGCACGCGGAAGTCCACCCCTGCGACCGGCATGTTGTCGGTGCCGGTTTTCTGCACCAGCTTCGGCTTGGCCACTCGCGCGACCTGCGGCTGGCCCAGGCCGGTCGCGATCACGGTGACGCGCAGCTCCTCGCCCATGGGATCGTCGTACACCGCGCCGAAGATGATGGTTGCGTCGTCCGCGGCGAAACCGCGTATGGTATTCATCACCTCCTTGGTCTCGCGCAGTTTCAGGCTCGATTTGTTGGCGGTGATGTTCACCACGACGCCCCGCGCGCCGGACAGATTGACTCCTTCGAGGAGTGGACAAGCGACCGCCTGCTCGGCGGCGATGCGCGCGCGATCCACGCCCGAGGCAGCGGCCGAGCCCATCATCGCCATGCCCTGCTCGGCCATTACCGTGCGCACGTCCTGGAAATCCACGTTGATGAGGCCGGGCACGTTGATGATCTCGGAGATCCCGGCGACCGCGTTCTTCAGCACGCTGTCGGCGGCGGAGAATGCGTCCTCCATCGACACATCGTCGCCCAATACTTCTTCGAGCTTCTCGTTGAGGATCACGATCACCGAATCGACGTGCTGGGACAGCTCCTCGATACCGAGCTCTGCAGCCTGCATCCGGCGCACGCCCTCGAACGAGAACGGCTTGGTCACCACCGCAACGGTCAGGATACCCATCTCCTTGGCGACCTCCGCGACCACCGGCGCAGCACCTGTCCCGGTGCCACCGCCCATTCCGGCGGTAATGAAGGCCATGTGCGAACCGTGCAGCGCGTCGGCGATCTGGTCGCGGGCCTCGAGCGCCGCCGAGCGACCGGCTTCGGGCTTGGCTCCCGCGCCCAGACCCGAGGATCCGAGCTGGATCTGATTCTTCGCCTGAGTGCGCGACAGCGCCTGCGCGTCGGTGTTGGCGGTGATGAATTCGACGCCCGCCACGCCGTTCCGGATCATGTGGTCGACGGCGTTGCCGCCCGCGCCGCCGACACCGATCACCTTGATCACGGTGCCGCTCAATGTGCTTTCGACGACTTCAAACATGCTTACCTCCTTCCGGGTGAAATGAAAAAACTCTGCCTGCAAGCACGGTTAGAAATTGTGCTGAAACCATTCGCGCATCCTTCTTCCGACCTGACGCAGCGATCCGCCCTGGCGCGCGATGAGTCCGCGCTGCGTCTGCACCACCCCCTCGAGCAGGAGACCCACTCCGGTGGCGTAGCGCGGGCTGCGGATCACGTCGGCCAGCGAGCCGGTGTAGCGCGGAATGCCGAGCCGCACCGGCATGTGAAAAATCTCCTCGCCCAGCTCGACCATGCCCTGCATCACCGCCGAACCGCCGGTGAGCACGACTCCCGAGGACAGCAACTCCTCGTAGCCGGAATCGCGGAGCACCTGCTGGATGAGGGAATAGAGCTCCTCGACGCGAGGCTCGACGACTTCGGCGAGCGTCTGGCGTGAAAGCATCCGCGGCGGGCGGTCGCCCACGCCCGCCACCTCGATCATCTGGCCGGCCTCGGCGAGCTGCCTGAGCGCGCAGCCGTGATGGACCTTGAGTTCCTCGGCCTCGGCGGTGGGCGTGCGCAGCGCCATGGCGATGTCGTTGGTGATCTGATCGCCAGCGATCGGCACGACCGCCGTGTGGCGGATCGCGCCTTCGCGGAACACTGCGATATCGCTGGTCCCGCCTCCGATGTCGACGAGGCACACGCCGAGCTCTTTCTCGTCCTCGGTCAGCACTGCCTGCGAGGAGGCGAGCGGCTGCAGGATCAGGTCATTCACCTCCAGCCCGCAACGGCGCACGCACTTGACGATGTTCTGCGCGGCCGAGACAGCGCCGGTGACGATGTGCACCTTTACTTCGAGCCTCACGCCGCTCATGCCGAGCGGCTCGCGCACGCCGTCCTGGCCGTCGATGATGAATTCCTGGGTGAGGATGTGCAGCACCTGCTGGTCGGTGGGAATGGGCATCGCGCGTGCGGTTTCTATCGCGCGCTCGACATCGGTCTGCGTAACCTCCTTGTCCTTGATCGCCACCATGCCGGTGGAGTTGAAGCTCTTGATGTGGCTCCCCGCGATCCCGGTGAAGACGCGCTCGATCTTGCAGTCGGCCATCAGCTCGGCTTCCTCGAGTGTTCGCTGTATGGCGTTCACCGTCGCTTCGATGTTCACGACTACGCCCTTCTTCAGGCCCTTGGATTCGTGCCCTCCCATGCCGACGATGTCCATGCGCCCGTCGGGGAAGAGCTCGGCGACGATCGCCACGACCTTCGAGGTGCCGATGTCCAGGGCGACGATGAGGTTCTTGTTTTCCTTCGCCATGTCAGATTCCCGCGTGCGCCGTTTTCAGGGACTCCAGCTTCGGGGTCTCCGTGACGTGGAGCGCGAAGCCGTTGGGGTAGCGCAGATCCACGTAGTCGAGGCGCTGTCTGGATTTGCCGAGCGTTTGCGGGAATACCGACACGAACCTGGCGAGACGCACCTCGACGGGCTCCTTGTCCAAGTCGCGTCCGAGCTGCACCGTGAGGCCGTTCGAGAGCTTGAGCTGCCAGGCCAGGCGAGAGCTCAACAAGACCTGCCTCGGTGCGAGGCCGAGCGGTGCGAGGAGATCGCGGAATACGAGGTAGCGATGGGTAACCTCGCCCTCGCTGCCCGCCGGCCCGACCAGAACGGGCAGCGAGGCGTCGCTCTTTCCGCGGAAAAGCTCCCCATGAGTGTTGATCAGCTGGGTGTCCCTTCCCTGGCCCCAGCGCGCCAGCACCGCCTGCTCCTCGAGGGTCACTTCCAGGCAGTCGGGCCAGCTGCGGCGCAGTTCGGCATGGCGTACCCAGGGAATGCCCTCGAAAAGCAGGCGCACTGCTTCCAGGTCGACGGTGAAAAACGTGCCTTTTACCCTTCCCTGGAGCGCATTGACGATATCGCGGCGCTCGACATGCTCGAGTTGGCCTTCCACAACGATCGTCTTCAGCAGGAACACCGGCGATTCGAGCAGTACCCGTGCCCCCGCTGTCGCCACCATCACGAGCGCCAGCGCGGCGAGAGCGCTTGCGGCAGCGTTGGCGAGGCGCGGGTTATCCCACACGATCGGCCCCCTTCTCGAGTCGCGCCGATTCGAGAATCTTCAGGCAGAGATCTTCGAACGACAGACCGGCGTGACGCGCGGCCATGGGTACCAGCGAATGGTCGGTCATCCCCGGGGAGGTGTTGACCTCGAGGAAATAAGGCTTTCCCGAGAGGTCGAGCATCAGATCGACGCGGCCCCAACCGCTGCACCCCAGGGTCCTGAACGCGAACAGCGCTTCGTCCTGGACGATGCGCTCGGCGTCCGGCGGCAGCCCGCAGGGGATGACGTAGCGGGTGTCGTCCGCCTCGTACTTGGCTTCGTAGTCGTAGAATTCACGCGGTGTTTCGAGCTTGATGGGCGGCAGGGGCTTGTCTCCGAGAATTCCCACCGTCAGCTCGACGCCGTTCACGAACGCCTCCGCGATCACCACGCTGTCGTAGTTGGCGGCGAGCGCATGGGCTTCGGGCAGCTCGCGCGCGCTCTTCACCTTCGTCATTCCGATCGAGGAACCCTCGTTCGCCGGCTTCACCATCAAAGGCAGTCCCAAGCGGGTCACCACCGCCTGCATGTCGCTGTCGCGCGCTAGAAGTTCCGAGCGCGGGGTCGGGATACCGCACGCCTGCCAGACGAGCTTCGCGTGCCACTTGTCCATGGCGAGCGCGCTGGCGAGCACGCCCGACCCGGTGTAGGGAACGCCGAGCAGTTCGAGGGCGCCCTGGATCGTCCCGTCTTCGCCGTAGCGGCCGTGCAGGATGATGAAAGCGCGATCGAAACGCTCCCGGGAGAGCGCCTCGATTCCGTGCTCCTTCGGGTCGAAAGCGTGGGCATCGATGCCTTGCGCTTTCAGCGCAGCGAGGACTCTCTCCCCGCTCCTGAGCGACACCGGACGCTCCGCGGAACGCCCGCCCATGAGCACCGCTACCTTCCCGAAGTCGCGCGGGCTCACGCGGCCTCCCCGATGATTCTCACTTCCGGGACGAGATCGACCGCGTAGCGGTGCCTGACGGTCTCGCGCGCCAGCGCGATCAGCGCCTCGATGTCCGAGGCGCGCGCCCTGCCCTTGGGGTTGACGATGAAATTCGCGTGCTTCTCAGAAATGCGCGCGCCGCCGATGTCGCGGCCCTTGAGTCCGCTCGCCTCGATCAGGCGCGCCGCGTGATCTCCGGGCGGGTTGCGGAACACCGAGCCGGCATTGGGCAGATCGAGCGGCTGCGTAGCGAGACGCCGCGCAAGCAATTCCTTGATGCGCCGCCGCGCGGCCTTCTCGTCCCCGCGGTGGAAGCGGAACCAGGCGGCGAGGAACCACTCGTCTTCACCCAGTTTCGACCGGCGCAGCTCGGCGCGCCGATAGCCGATGTCGAACTCGTCCGGCGCGCGCTCGGCGAGCTTCCCCGAGCGCGAAACCATCAGCACCCTGGCGACGACGTCCCAGGTTTCCGACCCGTAGCAGCCGGCGTTCATCGCGAGCGCGCCGCCGACGGTGCCGGGAACTCCCGCGAGGAATTCCGAGCCCTCGAATCCGTGCATCGCGGCAAAGCGCGCTACCTTGGGCGAGGCGGTCCCGGCGTCGGAGTAGATCAGATCGTCCTCCGCGCGCATCGCTCCGCCCGGGTCATGCATCAGCACCACCGTGCCGCGATAGCCGCCGTCGCGCACCAAGAGGTTGCTGCCCAGGCCGACGAAACACACCGGCTCACTCGCAGGGAGTGTTGCGAGAAACGCAGCCAGGTCCGAGGCGTCCGCGGGCGAGTAGGCGCGGGCCGCGACGCCGCCTGCACGCCAACTGACGTGCTTTCGCATCGGCTCGTTCAGCCGCAGGGTGCCGCGCAGGGCGACGGAATGGGCGATCGGCTCGGCCATGTTCATCTGCCGCCCTTCAAAAGCGCTCCCGGCACGCCACCGATCGAACCCGCGCCCATGGTGAGAACCACGTCGCCCGAGCGCGCGAGCTTGCGTATCGCATCGGGCATGTCGGCGATTCTTTCGACGAACACCGGTTCGATCTTTCCCGCGACGCGGATCGCCCGCGCGAGGGAACGCCCGTCAGCTGCGACGATTGGCGTCTCCCCTGCCGGATAGACGTCGGCCAGCAGCAGAGCGTCGACCCCGGAAAGCGCCTTGACGAAATCCTCGAAAAGGTCGCGAGTGCGGGTATAGCGGTGCGGCTGGAAGGCGAGCACGATGCGCCGCCCCGGGAAAGCCCCGCGCGCTGCGTCCAGAGTCGCGCGCATCTCGGCCGGGTGGTGCCCGTAGTCGTCCACCAGGGTGAAGCTTCCGGAGGTCTTCCCGTTCGCTGCGAGCGGAATCTCGCCGTAGCGCTGGAACCGTCGGCCCACTCCCCGGAATTCCGCGAGTGCCTTGCGTATCGCCGCATCGGGTACGCCGAGCTCCGTGGCGACGGCGATGGCGGCGAGCGCGTTCTGCACGTTGTGCCGTCCGGGCAGATTCAACGTGACTTCGAGGGGAGGCGCGCCCTCGCGCATCGCCTTGAAGCGCATGCGCTCGCCGGCGACGACATCCGCGCCCCGGACCATCGCGTCATCGCGCAACCCGTAGGTAACGATGGGTTTCGCCACCGAGGACATGATTTCGCGCACGCCGGCGTCGTCCGCACATAGGATCGCGCTCCCGTAGAAAGGCAGGTTCTGGAGGAACCCGACGAACGCCCGCTTCAGACGCGAAAGATCGTGCTGGTAGGTCTCCATGTGGTCGGCGTCGATGTTGGTCACCACCGCCGCGACCGGCTGCAAGTGCAGGAAGGACGCGTCCGATTCGTCCGCCTCGACGACGATGAATTCGCCGCTGCCGAGCTTGGCATTGGAGGCCGTGCTGACCAGCCGTCCGCCGATGACGAATGTGGGATCCAAGCCGCCCTCGGCGAGCACACTCGCGACGAGGCTCGTCGTGGTCGTCTTGCCGTGCGTTCCCGCGATTGCGATCCCCTGCTTCAAGCGCATGAGCTCGGCGAGCATCAGCGCGCGCGGCACGACCGGAATGCGCTTGGACTGCGCCGCGACCACTTCGACGTTGTCGGGCGTCACCGCGGAGGACACGACCACCGCGTCCGCCGACGCGACGCTCTCGGGCATGTGTCCGAGCGTGACCTTCGCGCCGAGGCCTGCCAATCTTTCGGTTGCAGCGTTGGCGGCGAGATCGGACCCGCTCACCTGATATCCCAGATTGACGAGCACTTCGGCTATGCCGCTCATGCCCGAACCGCCTATCCCCACAAAGTGGATGCGCTTGACCTTGTGCTTCACCGGGCGAGCTCCATGCACGCCCGCGCAACCGCCTCGGTCGCGTCGGGCCGCCCGAGGG
>DASSJA010000341.1:0-4253 GCA_035691445.1 Burkholderiales bacterium
GGAAGCCGACGCCTTGCACGCTCCCCGAGATCAGCAGGTGCTTCGCCATCCCGCGATTTTCCAATCGGAAGCGGTTGGCGTAAAGTGAGCCACGTCATCCACGATCGCGAAAAGGAGCATGCCGTGAAACTCGCAGCGAGACTGCTGGCGGTTTTGGCGCTGTCGCTTGCAGCGTCGGGCGCCTGGGCGCAGGAAAAAGTCGTGTACCACTTCGACAGCGGCCTGGGGCAGGCGACCAAGGGCCTGCGCAACATCAACAATCACCTCGAGGTCGACCCGAAGGCGAAAATCATCGCCGTGACCCACGCCGACGGCGTCGATTTCCTGATGGAAGGCGCGAAGGACCGCTTCGGACCGTTCGACGCGAGGGTGCAGGACCTGATGGGGCGAGGCGTGAAATTCCAGGTCTGCGAGATTACCCTGCGCAACCGCAAGCTGAAGAAGGACCAGTTCATCCTCGGCGTGGAGTTCGTGCCCTCGGGCGTGGTGCAGATCACCCACCTGCAGCAGAAGGAAGGCTACGCCTACCTGAAGCCTTGAAGAGCGGGCCGCTGCCGGGTTTCACGAAAACGCTTTCAGCGCTTCGGGGCTGCGCAAGGTCACGATGGTCGCGGCGCAGATGGCGAGCACCGGGATCAGGACGAGCGTGATGCCGGCGATCGCTCCCAGCCAGTTCACCGGCGGGGCATTCGGGTCGGGGCGCTTGAGGGCGTAGAGCCGCGAGGCGGCCGACAGGATCAGAAGCACGATCAAGGCCCAGCAGAAAAGCTCGAGCAGATATCTTCCCCAGGGCTGGAGGCGGATCACGCCTACGCCTCCGAACAGTCCCAGCACCCAGACCGCCGCGAGAATCAGGTCGTTCAGGTAGCTGTAGCTCAGGTAGCGCCGCGGCAGATCTCCCGAGCGCAGGAGGATCAGGATCATCGCCGCGCCGAGTGCGAGCGCGGTCGCCGAAGTCAGGGTGAAGAACCAGCCGATGAAAGCGAGCGGCAGCTCCATCCTAGCGCGGCTTCCCCGAGCTGATCGCCGTGAGTATGCCCTGCAGGATCGCCGCAGGCGTGGGAGGGCAGCCGGGAACCGCGACGTCGACCGGGATCACGTTCGAAACGCGTCCGCAGCTCGCGTAGCTCTCGCCGAAGATTCCGCCGGTGCAGCCGCAGTCGCCGATCGCCACCACCAGCTTCGGGTCGGGAGTCGCCTCCCAGGTGCGTCGGAGCGCAGTCTCCATGTTGCGCGATACGGGACCGGTCACGAGCAGCAGATCGGCGTGGCGGGGACTCGCCACGAACTTGATCCCGAGCTGCTCGGGGTTGGCGTAGGGGCTGTTCAGGGCGTGGATCTCCAGCTCGCAGCCGTTGCACGATCCGGCGTCGACGTGCCGGATCGCGAGCGCGCGCCCGAAATGCCCGAGGATGGCCTTGCCCAGGCGCTGCGCGGTTGCGCGCAGCGCTTCGTCGGCCCCCGGCGGGGTTTCGGTGACGATTCCGGTCTTCGCGATCTGCTTCAGCAGCTGATACATGGGCTCTACAAATCCTGTCCGCTGTAGGAGAGATTGAACGATTTGTTGATCAGTGGAAAGTCCGGAACGATGTTGCCATGCACCGCGTGCTCCAGGAGCGGCCAGTTCTGCCACGAGGGATCGTGGGGGTGCAAGCGCTCGATGCGGTCTCCATCGGCTTCGAGCGCGACCAGCACCTCTCCGCGCCAGCCCTCGACCCACCCTATCCCGCGTGCGCGGGACCTGGCCTTCGCGAGCGGCGAGCGGATCGTCCCGGGCGGCAGCTTTTGCGCAAGCGCCTGGATGAGGCGCATCGATTCGAACGTTTCGTCGAAGCGCACCGCCGCGCGCGCGGCCACGTCTCCCCGCGTGTGCGCGGCCATGCGCGGATCGAGCTGCTGATACGGCGGGATCGGGTGGTCGACGCGCAGATCGTGCGCGATGCCGCTCGCCCGGGCTGCGAACCCGGTGAGGCCCATCCGCTCGGCGAGCTCGGGCAGCACCTGCCCGGTCATGATGAAGCGGTCCTGGGCTCCGGCATGCTCCTCGTAAATCGCTTGCAGCCGGAGGACCTCGCGCCGTATCTCCTCCATCTGCTGCAGCAGCTCCTCGGCTTCGCCGCGGGGCAGATCCTTCGCGACTCCCCCGGGCACGATAAGGTCCATCAGGTAGCGGTGGCCGAAAAGCCGGGCGTTGAGACGCAGCAGATCCTCTTTCAGCCGCCAGAACTGGGAGAAACCGAACGAGAGCGCGACGTCGTTGCCGAGATAGCCGAGGTCACCGAGGTGATTCGCGATGCGCTCGAGCTCGAGCAGAATCCCGCGTAGCGCGAGCGCGCGGCGCGGCGGCTCGGTTGCGGTGGCGCCTTCGACCGCCATCGCGTAGGCCCAGGCATAGGCGACGGTCGAGTCGCCGGAGACCCTTCCGGCGAGCTTCGCGCCTTCCTCGAGGCTCATCGTTTCGAAGCGCTTCTCGATGCCCTTGTGCGTGTAGCCGAAGCGCTCTTCCAATCGCAGGATCTTCTCCCCGACGACGGAGAAACGGAAGTGCCCGGGCTCGATGGTGCCGGCGTGGACCGGCCCGACCGGGATCTCGTGCACGCCCTCGCCCTCGACCGCGACGAACGGATAGCGGTCGGGCTCCGGGGCGAAGCGTGCCGCGGGATCGAAATCCTTGCGCAGGGGAAACGCGTCCCCGGGCCAGGCCCCGTGCCGCAGCCATTTGCGCGCGTCGGCGCCCTCGTCCGGGCGGATGCCGAGGAGGTCGGCGCAGGCGCGCTGCATGCGGTCTGCGCCGGGATAGAACTCGGCGATTCCGGGGTAGCGCGGGTCCTTGCGTGCGAGCGGTACGGAGAGCCAGAGCAGACCCGAGGGAAAGGCAAGCGCGACGTGCAGCGCGTAGCCGGCTCCGCGCCGGGTATCGTCGCTGCCCCACAAGGCGACGAGCCGCGCCTTGCGCCCCCGCGCTTGTTCGCAGATGCCCCGCAGCTCGGACGCGGCGATCGAGGCGCAAAACGCGGGCATCGCGCCGGCGAGCGGCTCGACCTCGATCGGGAGCTCTTTCAGTTTCACGATGACCCGGTCACCCGATGAGCGCCGCCGCCTGGCGGTACCAGCCGACGAGATACGGCGGGATGTACAGTCCCAGCGTGAGCACGATCGCCAGGTGCGCGAACACCGGAGCGAGCGCGGGGCCGCGTTTCAGGCGCTGCACCGAGGTCTCGCCGAACACCATCGGCTGCACCTTGCCGAAGATGGCGGCAAACGCGACCCCGAGCGCGACCAGGAGGAACGGCGTGGCCCAGGAATGCTCGTGCATCGCCGTGGTGAGCATCATGAACTCGCTCGTGAATACGCCGAAGGGCGGCATGCCGAGGATCGCGAGGCTGCCGATCGCGAGGCCCCAGCCGATCGCGGGACTCGTCTGGATCAGGCCGCGGATCGACGCCATGTCCTGGGTCCCGGTCGCCTGCGAGGCGTGACCCACGGTGAAGAAGATCGCGCTCTTGGTGAGCGAGTGCACGGTCATGTGCAGCAAGCCGGCGAACGCCGCCACCGCCCCACCCATGCCGAAAGCGAAGGTCATGATGCCCATGTGCTCGATCGAGGAATAGGCGAACATGCGCTTGACGTCGCGCTGCCGCGATAGGAAAAACGCGGCGACCACGACCGAGAGCAGCCCGAAGCCCATCATCAGCCCTCCGGAAAACCCCCGCCCCAGCGCCCCGTCGACCAGCACCTTGCTGCGGACCACGGAGTAGAGCGCCACGTTGAGCAGCAGCCCCGAGAGCACCGCCGAGATCGGGGTGGGGCCCTCGGCGTGCGCGTCGGGCAGCCAGTTGTGCAGGGGCACCAGCCCCACCTTGGTGCCGTAGCCGACCAGCAGAAAAACGAAGGCTAGCGAGAGCACCGTCGGCTCGAGCTGGCCTCGCACCTCATGCAGGTGTGTCCACAGGAGTGAGGTCCCGCCCGGGCCGAGCACTTTCTCCGCCGCGAAGTAGAGGAGTATGGTGCCGAACAGCGCCTGGGCGATCCCCACCGAGCACAGGATGAAATACTTCCACGCCGCTTCCAGGCTCGCGGGCGTGCGGTACAGGCTCACCAGCAGCACGGTCGAGAGCGTCGCGCCCTCCATCGCTACCCACATCGCGCCGACGTTGTTCGAGAGCAGGCACAGGAGCATGGTGAAGGTGAACAGCTGATACATGCTGTGATACAGGCGCAGCCGCCCCGCGTTCACCCGTCCCTGGTCCTGC
>DASSJA010000342.1:0-2697 GCA_035691445.1 Burkholderiales bacterium
CAGGCTCGCACTCTCGACTGGAAACGCACCAAGGAAGCTGTGTTCCTTACCGCAAAAACGACCGCCATGGTTTGTTGGCTGTTTGTCGGCTCGGCCCTGTTCTCGGGCGTCTTTGCCATTCTCGGCGGCCAAGCTCTGGTCGAGCATTGGGTGCTCTCGCTCAACATGACGCCGGTGCAGTTCATGATCCTGTCGCAGGCGATCATTTTCGTGCTCGGCTGGCCGCTGGAATGGACCGAGATCATCGTCATCTTCGTGCCGATCTTCCTGCCACTGCTGAGGCACTTCAACATCGACCCGATCCTGTGGGGCACGCTGGTGTTCGTCAATCTGCAGGCGGCGTTCCTTTCGCCGCCGGTGGCGATGTCGGCCTTCTACCTGAAGGGGGTCGCGCCCAAGCACGTCACGCTCAACCAGATTTTCGCGGGCATGATGCCCTACATGCTCATCGTCATCATCTGCATGGTCATCATGTATCTATGGCCCGGAATGACCCTGTGGCTGCCGAACTACCTCTACGGCGGCGGTTAGGCACCCCGAAGGCGAGGTGAAGCCGAAAATTCTCGTGACCCGCGCCACGTTCGGCGACGTGGTCGACAGGCTGCGCGAGCGCTTCGAGGTCGAGGACAATCAGGAGGACGACACCCCCCTCGTCGGAGATGAGCTGAAGAGGCGCCTCGCCGACAGGGAGGGCGTCCTCTCCACCGGCTCCGATCGCATCGACGCAGGTGTCCTCGATGCAGCTCCGCGCCTGAGGGCGGTATGCAACGTGGCCGTCGGCTACAACAACATCGACCTCGCGGCGTGCAGTGAGCGCGGCATACTCGCGACCAATACGCCCGAAGTCCTGGACGACACCACCGCGGACACGACCTGGGCCCTGATCATGGCGGCGGCGCGCCGCATCACCGAGGCCGAGCGCTGGCTTCGCGGCGGCAACTGGATCCAGGGATGGAGGTATGACCGGCTCCTCGGCCAGGACGTGCACCACGCGACACTGGGCATCGTCGGAATGGGCCGGATCGGCCAAGCCATTGCGCGGCGTGCCAGGGGGTTCTCGATGCGCATCCTGTACCACAACCGCAGGCGCGCGCCGAAGGCGGTCGAGAAGGAAACGGGAGCGAAGTACGCGGGCCTGGACAAGCTACTCCGGGAGTCGGATTTCGTCACCCTCAACCTGCCGTACTCGAAGGAAGCGCACCACCTCGTTGGCGCGCGCGAGCTCGCGCTGATGAAGCCGACCGCCGTCATCGTCAACGCGGCGCGCGGCGGCATCATCGACGACGCGGCGCTGGTCCAGGCCTTGAAAGAGAAGCGCATTGCTGCGGCCGGCCTGGACGTGTTCGAAGGCGAACCCAAATTCAATCCCGGCTTTCTCGAGCTGGACAACGTCGCCCTTATTCCGCACATCGGCAGCGCCACGCGCGCCACGCGCATGAAGATGAACCTGCTTGCGGTGAAGAACCTGACCGCGGCGCTCGCGGGCCGGCGTCCGCCGAGCCTTCTCAATCCCGAAGCGTGGGCGAAGCGGCGCCGGTAGGGAGCACGGAATGCCGTTCGGGATCTCAGCCGCGAAGCCGGCTCGGGGGCAGGACCTCACTGAGATCACGCGCGCTCTGACCGATGGCGTGCTCGCCGCGCGCGCTTATTGCGAGTCGTGCCTTGCACGAATTCGCGCGAGCGAAGCGACGATCAGGGCGTGGGCCGCGCTCGACCCGGAACGAGCGCTCGCCATCGCGGCGACGCGCGATGTGCGGCATGCGCAGGGCGGGGAAAAGGGCGCGCTGCACGGCGTTCCGGTCGGGGTGAAGGACATCTTCGATACCGGTGACCTGCCCACCGAGATGGGCTCGCCTGCGTTCGTCGGGAATCGGCCCGGAAAGAACGCCGAGCTCGTCGAGAGGGTCGTCGCGGCGGGCGGCTACTCGCTCGGCAAGACAGCGACCACGGAATTCGCCTTCATGCACCCGGCCGAGACGCGCAATCCCTGGGATCCGAGGCACACACCGGGGGGGTCTTCTTCCGGTTCGGCCGCCGCGGTGGCGGCGGGGCACGTCCCCGTGGCGATCGGCACCCAGACCAACGGCTCGGTGATCCGGCCCGCGGCGTTTTGCGGAGTGGTCGGCTTCAAGCCGACCCCGGACACCTTACCCGTGCAAGGCGCGCTGCCCTTCGCGGAGACGCTGGATCAGGCGGGGGTGTTCACGCGCACCGTGGCCGACGCCGCTTACTTCGCCGCGTGCGTCGCCGATCCCGGCACGTTCGCCGCGGAGGTCGAGGCACTGTCGCGCCCACCCAGAGTCGCTTTCCTGCAGCGCTATCCCTGGAACGCGGCGGAGCCGGACGCGGCGGCTCATCTGAAGGCGGCCTTGAGCCGGCTCGCGGATGCGGGGACCGAGGTCAAAGGCATCGATCTTCCGGATGATTTCGAGGATGCGCAGCGCGTTCACCGCACGATCATGCTCTACGAAGGCGCTCGCGAGCATGCACCCAGGCAGGCGGTGCACGGACGAGTGATGAGCGCGGAGTTGAACGCCGCGATCGACCAGGGGCTCGCGATGTCGCACGACGACTACCGCGGCGCGCTCGCCCGGCGCGCCGTTCTCGCCGAGCTCGCGCTAGACCTGTTCGAGGATTGCGACGCGATCGCGTCGCTTCCGGCGCCGGGCGCCGCGCCTGGGCGGCTCGATGTGACCG
>DASSJA010000343.1:0-3506 GCA_035691445.1 Burkholderiales bacterium
GAGCGTCTCCATGTTCCCCGTGTCGGGCGCGGAGCAGTTGAACACTTCCGGCGCCCAATGCACGCGCCCCATGATCTCGCACAGGGGCGCGTACTCGAGGTTGGACAGCCCTTCGGGCGCACGCGGCGAGCGCGGGAGGAACAGGTTCCACAGCCCCTCGGCGCGCGCCCTGGGCTTCAGCTCCTCGATCAGCCCGGTCGGCACCCAGGGGTTGCCCTTGGCGCGGTTCGCCGCGACTTCTTCGTGAAAGCGGCGCTCGTTCGGGTAGACGTGCGCCTGCATGAAGCGCTCGAGCCTCGACTGCAGCGCCTTTACCTCGCTTGAATATTCGAAATCCATGTCTCAGCTCTGCCTCATCGCCTTCTGGGCGTATTTCCACCCCAGCTCCGCGAGCGGTCGGGCGCGTCTTCCCGCGTCGAGTGCCTGCGCGCTCGATGCCGTGCCATCCAGCGCGCGCTTCCTCACACCCTGCAGGATCGCAGCGATGCGAAACAGGTTGTAGGCGAGATAGAAATCCCAATCGCCTATGTCTTCGCGCCCGGTGCGCGCGCAGTATGACGCAATGTACTGCGACTCGCTGGGAATGCCGAGCGAGTCGAGCGCCAGTCCCGCGATGCCGCGAAACTCGCCCGGCGGGATGTGCCAGCTCAAGCAATGGTAGGAAAAATCCGCGAGCGGGTGCCCGAGAGTGGAAAGCTCCCAATCGAGGACCGCGAGAATTCTCGCGTCGCGCGGATGGAAAATCAGGTTATCCATGCGGAAATCCCCATGCACCACCGTGATCGCCTCCCCGGGTGGAATATGCCCGGGCAACCACGCGATCAAGCCGTCCATCGCCTCGATCCGCTCGGTCTCCGAGCTTCGGTACTGTTTGCTCCACCGGCTGATCTGGCGCTCGAAATAGTTGCCTGGCTTGCCGTAATCGGCGAGCCCTGCGGCGGTGTAGTCGACGCGATGCAGCCCCGCGATCACGCGGTTCATCTCGTCGTAGATCGCGCCGCGCTCCGAGGGCGTCATGCCCGGCAGCGACTGCTCCCACAGCACGCGCCCCTCGACGTAGTCCATCACGTAGAACGCCCGTCCGATGACGCTCTCGTCCTCGCACAGGAAATGAGCCCGCGGCACGGGAACTCCGGCACCGCCCAGCGCCCTGATCACCCGGAATTCGCGCTCCACCGCGTGCGCCGAGGGCAGCAGCTTCGCCGCCGGACCAGGCTTGGCCCGCAGCACGACCCTCCCGCTCGCACCGGTGATCAGGTAGGTCGGATTCGACTGGCCGCCTTTGAATTGCTCGACGGTGAGAGGCCCGGGAAATCCCCGCTCGCGGAGGTAGGCTTCCAGCGCTCTCGTGTCGAGGCGATGGCGTTCTGCTGCCGGCACGGTGTCGTTGGGATGCGTGAGCAAAGGGCGGGCGCGGTAGTGATGGCGGTGTTCTATTACTAGAAATCAATGACTTATAACGCTTTACCGGGGATCAAACGACCTGGCCCGCTTCCTGCTAAGAGAAGGGCAGAGCCGAAACTTTCGAAGGAGGAAAAGATCATGGAAATGCTTATCACCGTAGTTCAGTCCCTGTGCGTAGCGGGCCTCGTCTTCGGCGTCGCGCTGTCCCTGTACCAAGCGGCGCGCAGCACCGAAACGAGAGGCTTCGAGTAAGCCACAGCCAACGAATTCAACCGGCTTCGCCACTCGAGGCGCGCCGGTAAGCACTGGTCTCCTCCGTAGCACTTTTCGGCGTATCTGCGAAAGCGGTTACGCCGATTTTTTGCGCGTCGTGACCTAGTAGACCGGCTTTTCCTTGAAGTACTGGAACCGGTCGATCGAGCGCAGCCTGAGCTCGCGCAAATCGACCCCCTGCAAGATCCTGAGGGGGACTTCGATCCCGGCGGCGCCCAACCCCCACACCCGGCGGTAGAACTCCTCCTGGCTCTTGACCGGATCGGCACCGACGCCGACCACGATATCGCCGTTCCTGATCCCCGCCCTTTCCGCGGGCCCGTCCGGGGATACGCGCGTAACCAGCAGGTGCCCGTGCAACTCTTCTGTCGCGAGGCCCAGCCAGGGGCGCTGCGGTCCGCTCCTGCGCCCCCTTTCGATGAGGTCGGAGAGTATGGGTTTGAGCAGATCGATCGGCACGAACATGTTGCCCGGCCTTTGCGAATCTCCTTCGATGGTTTCTCGCACGAAAAGCGACCCTATGCCCACCAGTTTCCCCTCGCGGCTCACGAGCGCCGCGCCCGCCCATTGGAACGTCGGCGGTGACGTGAAAATAGCGGATTCGAGGAGATACTCCCAGCTCGCGGCGAACTTGCGCTTGGACACCACGTGGGCAAGGCTCGCCGCGCCGCGCCCTCCGGCCGGAAGGACCATGACCGGCTCCTGGGGCGCGAGATCGGCCGCCTGCCCCATGGTCATGGGCTTCACGCCGAGCGGCACGCTCGAGCGCAGCAGCGCCAGGCCGCTCGGGTGGTCGTAACCTACGAGCGTTGCGGGAACCGTCTTGTCGTCCTGCGTGGTGATCTCTATCGAATCGGCCTCGATCACGATGTAGCCGATCGTCACGATGTGCCCGCGCTCGTCGATCACCACGCCGGTTCCTTCGCGGCTCTCGCCCAAAGTCGCATTGCTGCGGGCGCCGGGGATCGCCTTCATCCTCACCCGCACCACGGCGGCAAGGACGTCCTCGGCTTCCTGTTCCACCGCGGTACGCTGAACCCCCTGGGCGCGAGAAGGACCCGATCCGTCCGCTGCAGCGCCTGCGGCAAACGCCATCAGGACGGTCGCCGAGCCCGCGAGCACCAGTCGCACGCCCATCTTTTCCACCGCGATTCCCTCGTTCCCGTTCCATCCGTGCCGTCACTGCCATTGTTATACTAAACAGCACCGATTTCCAGCCTGACTGCGCCGGATCAAACTTCGCATCCCGGATTGATCACCTCCCGATGAGCGCGTCGCGCACCCTCAGCCTCCTGCTCAATCTCGGGCACGCGCTCGACCATCTTTTCATGCTCATTTTTCCGACGGTGGTGCTCGCCATGGGCGCCGAGCTCGGCCGGGGATACGCGGAGCTGCTCCCGCTCTCGCTTGGCGGTTTCATCGCCTTCGGCGCCTTTTCGATCCCCGCGGGATGGCTGGCCGACCGCTGGAGCCGCTCCGGCATGATGACCGTGTTCTTCTTCGGCGTCGGAACGGCGAGCATCCTCACCGGGTTTGCCGACGGTCCCACCCAGATCGCCCTGGGGCTCACGCTCATCGGCGTTTTCGCCGCGATCTACCACCCCGTCGGTATCGCCATGCTGGTTTCGAACCGTGACAATGTCGGCCGGATCCTGGGAGTAAACGGGGTCTTCGGCAATGTCGGCGTCGCGTTCTCGGCGCTGATCGCGGGCGCCCTCGCCGATGCGATCGGGTGGCGCGCCGCGTTCCTCGTCCCGGGCATGATTGCGCTCGGAACAGGCGTCGCGTTCGCGCTGCTCGCGCGCGAGACGCGCGACGGCGCGAAGGCT
>DASSJA010000344.1:0-4787 GCA_035691445.1 Burkholderiales bacterium
TAGCCTAGCCGGTTGGCTGATCTCATCGTCCGATGCCGCGGCGCCGTATACGGTGTTCTTTGCTGTGGTCGGGCTCGTCCTGCTGAGTGCTGGTATAGTCTTTCTGCATCGCAGGATCGAGCGGCGGATCGCAAAGATCAAGGAGCTATAGCTAGTGGAACTCATCGCTGCCATTGCTATGTTCGGCGTCGTGCTTGTAATCGTCGCCGTGGCTTTTGACGCCGCACGCCGCGCGAAGTAGCGCCTTCTAACATGGCGGTGTTGGCGGGCGCGGCGTCAACCACCTCGCTTCATTTGCGGCCGGACCCGCCGCGCCGCAAACCTCCACGTTAGAGCGCATGGCAGCGGGTGGGCTACACGACGACCCAGAGCGAACGACCCCGATCGGACTAGCGCGTTACGCGACCGAATTCTTTGACGCCGCGCTGGCCGCTGACGACAAGTTAGGGAAGAAGGAAGGCTACGAAATCATTGCCCCGATACCTGTCATGTTCCTCGTAGGTCAGTCAATTGAATTGACGCTAAAGGCATATCTACTCTTCAAAGGCGTAGAGCTGCGCACGCTTCGGAAGAACTACGGACACGAGCTCCACCGCTCGTTGCGGAAGGCAAAGGAGCTGGGGCTTTACGAAATCGTTAAGCTGTCCGATGAGGAGGAACGGATTGTGGAGCTGCTCGATTCCCTCTATTCAACGAAGCAGCTTCAATACATAGTTACCGGAGCAAAGACATTTCCAGTTTTTGGTCCGCTGCAGACCGTCACCAAGAAGCTTGTGTCTGGCATCGCGCCAGCCGTAGGCTATCCACCCGGGACAAAATGAATGCGCTCTAACAGAGGCGCTATCCGGCAAGTGGCAAGGTTATCGGTCTTCTCGCCTGGGGCTGCAGTGGCGGGTTATCTACCGAACGGCGCCCTATGAGCAGCTATTTCAGATTGCCTCGATCACTCCGCATGACTATCGGAGACCGTAAATGAAAGAGTTTCGCCCCGCGAAGAAGCGCATTACTGTGTCGGTTGGAGAGTCCGTGCGCATCGTTCGCGAGTTGCAGGGCTTGAGCCAGAATCAGCTCGCCGAACGCACGGGCATTCCACAGGCAACGCTTTCTGCCATCGAAAACGACCGTGTCCGCCTGGGCGTTGAACGTGCAAAGGTGCTGGCTCGAGCGCTCAAGTGCCATCCAGCCGTATTGGTTTTCCCAGGCTGGGAAGGTCATCTTGCATCTGCGGCCTAACAGCGTAGCCCACCCGGAGCCTCTGAAGCGACGCGCCCAATTGCAGCCTTCATCCCGGAACGTAAGCCCCGCGCCTGCGGCCGACGTTGCCAACCTCGGACTGATCCGCCCGCCGTTGGTCTACCTGGGGTCCATCGGCCTCGGTGTGCTCATTCATTTGTTCTGGCCGGTGCGGTTGCTCCCGGCTTCGCTCGGCGTGCCGGTCGGCGTCCCGCTTGTGCTGGCAGCGGTCGCCCTCTTCATTACTTCAGTGCGCACGTTCCGAAACGCGGGCACTCCGGTGCCCGGAAACCGTCCCACGACGATCATCGTTCGAACGGGGCCATACGGCTTCAGCCGGAATCCCATCTATCTTGCTTTCACGCTCTTTCAGGTCGGGCTCGCTGCGTGGGTCAACAGCCTCGGGTTGCTGGTCGCGCTTCTTCCAGCGCTAGGCCTCATCGCGCTGGTGGTCGTTCCCCGCGAGGAGCGCTACCTCGAGGCTCGGTTTCCCTCGGAGTACCTGTCGTACAAGCGCGAGGTTCGTCGGTGGCTATAGGAAAGCCCGCCATATACCGCAACGTTAGCCTGCCGCCGATCAGCGCCTTGCTATACTCGAGCGCCCATAGGAGCTAGCGCCATGAAATTCACCGCCGTATTCGAGAAGGTCGCTGAGGGATACGTCGCTTTCGTGGAAGAGTTGCCGGGCGCAAATACCCAGGGCACCACGATTGAAGAAGCGAGGGCCAATCTTCAAGAGGCGGTCGAGCTCGTGCTCGAGGCAAATCGAGCGCTAGCCGAAGAGATGATGAAGGGTAAGAAGGTCATAAGGGAGAATTTTCCGCTCCAGGCGGCATGAAGCGGAATGATCTGGTTCGGCACCTGGAGCAGCATGGTTGTCAGTTTCTTCGAGAAGGCGGCAAGCACACCGTTTACGTGAACCGCGCGGCCAGCCGCACTTCCACGGTTCCGCGTCATCGGGAGATCAACGACTTCCTCGCCCGGAAAATTTGTCGTGATCTCCAAATTCCCCAGCCGTAGCAGGCCCGCAGCGCGTCGCGGCGCACCCCTTGGATGGCCGGGGCGCCGCGAGGGGCGATAAGGATGCCATTACCTGCCGACCTGCAGTGTCGAATCGTCGCCACGCGCGAAGCCGACTCGCCGTCATGGGGCTTCTACCTGATCAACGATGGCGGCGCGGCGATCGAGTCGGCGACGCTGGAAGCGGTCAGGTACGAGTGGGGCGACCAGTACGGGGGCGGCGAGTCTCCTGCCGTTCGCATCGCCGGCCTCGAGCCCGGCGCCCGCGCACCGATCTGGCGCGACGACGGCAGCTCCGAGACGCGCATCGACCTGTGGCTCCGGGTGACCCAGCGAGGCGCGGAGACCTGGCTGCTGTTCGAGTTTCCGAAGCTCTACCGCCAGAAAGGGACCACGCTGACCGCGCATCCCACGAGGATGGAGGGGCCGCCCGCCGGCATCCCGTGAGCCCGCGCCCGCGGGTAAGATCGCCCGCATGCGACCGTCGACGCTCCTTTGCCTGGTGTCGGGCCTGCTGCTCGCCGGCGCGGCTTGCGGCGCCGCCGCGCAGTATCGCCTGAAGATCTCCGCGCCGCCGTCCTGGAGCGCGGGCTGGAGGGAAGCGTCCAACACCGGCGGCAAGGACTGGCGGCTCATCGTCTTCATCCCGGCCGACGCGACCGAGGGAAAGCCGAGCGACCTCGTGAGCGTCACCAGCACGCTCGGAAACGTCTCGAAGGACGACGGGGTGAAGCGCCTGGTCGAAGCCTGGGCGCTGCAGCTGAAGAAAACCTGCAAGAGCCTGACCGCGATCCCGGGCGAGGAGACGGTCGGCGAGGAGTTCAACGTCGGCTACGCGCAGTTCTATTGCCCGAAGCGCACCGACACCGGCCTCGGCGCGGTCGACGTCGTCAAGGTGATCGCCGCGGGCAAGGAGGCGCATCTCGTCGCGGTCTCGCACCTGACGGAAGCCTTCACCACCTTCGCGCCGCTCGCCGACTGGGTGAAGCCCGCGCACGACTACCTGCAGTCGCAGGTTCGCCTGTGCCGGGGACCTTCGCCGCTGAAGCTCGAATGCTCACCCTGAGGGAGAGAGCATGGGCAACCCAAGCGCCGCATTCACGATGTCCATCCTGCCGCAGCTGCCCCTTTTCATCGCCTACGTCGTCGGCGTGGCCTTCGCCGCGTCGTATGCGAGATCGCTGCAGCGGGCGGCGCTCATGGCGGGAATAGGCTTCGGCCTCCTCGCCCTCGCCTGGGTCGTGGGGGCGGCCTCGCAGTACTACGCGATGACCATGATGCGCGGCGTACGCTCGGCGAGCCTCGGCATGACGCTCGCCGGCTTCATGCTGCTGCGCGAGCTCGCCTCGGTCGCCGGCGTGGTGTTCCTGCTGCTCGCCATCTTCGCCCGGCGCACGCCGGAGGCCTGACGAGGCGCCATTGGATACCAGCCTCGTAGCCCTCGGCGCGCTCGCGGCCGCCTCCCTGGTGAGCGCCGCGCTGTGGTACGCGGCCGTGAAGTCCGCTCCACTGGCCGTCGTCGCCTCTGCGCTGACCGTCGCGCTGGTCACGTATTTCGCCTATCCGGTGTACCGCGGCGTGGCGGCGAGCCCGCTGATCCTCGCCGACTCGGCAATCCTCGGCGCCGCGATCGCGCTCGGCGTCGGACTCGCCCTGAAGCGGTGGCATCTGCGGAAGAAGGAGCTGCCCTGAGCAAGCCGCAACCGTACAAGGTCCGCGACATCCGTATCGTCGCGAAAGGCAGCGACGTGCTCGTCCGGGAATACACGCTCGATCCGGGCGAGGCGATCCCCTGGCATCGCCACTCGGAGGTCGCCGATACGTATTACGGCCTGGAAGGCGTGGTGCTCGTCGAGACACGCGATCCGCCGGCGCGCCACGAGGTGCGCGCGGGGCAATCGGCCAAGGTCACGCCGCCGAGCCCGCACCACGTTTCGAATCCCGGCCGGGAACCGTGCCGCTTCCTGCTCGTCCAGGGCGTCGGCAACTACGATTTCGTCAAGGCCGACGGCTGATTACAATGGCGGCGTAGAGAAGCGAGGAGGAGTCGCGATGAGCCCCGGACCTGAAGCGCAGGCGTTCCTGATGAACACGTGGTACGTGGCCGCGTGGGACTACGAGCTCGCCGGCGGCAAGCTGCTCGAGCGCACTATCCTCGAGAAGCCGTGCGTCATCTACCGCGGCGACAGCGGCCGCATGGTGGCGCTCGACAACCGCTGCGCGCACCGCGGCGCCAAGCTCTCGAACGGCCGGAGAGAAGGTGACTGTGTGCGCTGCATGTACCACGGCCTCAAGTTCGACCCGGCCGGCAAGTGCGTGCAGATCCCCGGGCAGGACAACATCCCGCCGAAGCTCGGCGTGCGGAGCTACCCGGTCCTCGAGCGCGACCACCTCGTGTGGATCTGGATGGGCGACCCGGCGAAGGCGGACCCGGCGAAGATCCTCGACTTCCCCTACCTGCGCGACCCGGCCTGGCGCGGCAAGCCCGACTACATGCATTACGACGCGAACTACCTGCTGATCGTCGACAACCT
>DASSJA010000345.1:0-2443 GCA_035691445.1 Burkholderiales bacterium
CGCTGCCGGCGCGCACGTGGTCATGCTCGGGAGCCTTTTTGCCGGCACCGAGGAATCGCCCGGGGAAATCGAGCTTTTCCAGGGACGCTCCTACAAATCCTACCGCGGCATGGGCTCGCTCTCTGCGATGCAGCAGGGCGCGGCCCATCGCTACTTCCAGGACTCGTCGGTGCACGCCGACAAGCTGGTACCCGAGGGCGTTGAGGGCAGGGTGCCCTACAAAGGCCCGGTGATGCGCGTGATCGAGCAGCTGATGGGCGGCGTGCGCGCGAGCATGGGCTATTGCGGCTGCGAGGACATCGATGCGATGCGCACCCGAGTGCAGTTCGTCGAAATCACCTCCGCCGGAATGCGCGAGTCCCACGTGCACGACGTGCAGATCGTCAAGGAAGCTCCGAACTACCAGGCCGAGTAGGGCGAGTGCACGACAAGATCCTCATCCTCGACTTCGGCGCGCAATACTCGCAGTTGATCGCGCGCAGGGTCCGGGAGGCGAGGGTCTACTGCGAGCTGCACCCGTTCGACGCGAGCGAAGGCTTCATCCGCGAATTCGCCCCGCGCGGAGTGATCCTCTCGGGCGGTCCCGCTTCCGTATACGAGGACTCCACGCCGAAGGCTCCGGAGACCGTCTTCAAGCTGGGCGTGCCGGTGCTCGGCATCTGCTATGGGATGCAGACCATGGCGGCGCAGCTCGGCGGCGCGGTCGAAAATTCCAGGGTGCGGGAATTCGGCTACGCGGAAGTACGCGCGCGCGGCCATTCGAAGCTCCTCGAGGGCATCCAGGACCGCGTCAACGGCGAAAGGCACGGTTTGCTCGACGTGTGGATGAGTCACGGCGACAAGGTCACCGCGCTGCCCGCAGGGTTCAAGGTCATCGCGAGCAACGAATCGACGCCGATAGCGGGGATGGCGGACGAGTCGCGCGGCTTCTACGGGGTGCAGTTCCATCCGGAAGTCACTCACACCCGCCAGGGCGGGGCGATACTGGAGCGATTCGTCCACGAGATCTGCAAGTGCGACAGCAGCTGGACCATGCCCGACTACCTCGACGAGGCGGTCGAGAAGATCCGCAGGACCGTTGGCGCTGATGAGGTGCTCCTGGGACTGTCGGGCGGGGTGGATTCGGCGGTGGCGGCCGCGCTGATTCACCGCGCCATAGGCGCGCAGCTCACCTGCGTGTTCGTCGACACCGGCCTGCTGCGGCAGAACGAAGCGAAGGAAGTCATGCAGGCTTTCTCCGGCAATCTCGGCGTGAAGGTCGATCCGGTCGACGCGTCCGGGCGTTTCCTCGCGGCGCTTGCCGGAGCCGCCGATCCGGAAGAGAAGAGAAAAATCATCGGGCGCGAATTCGTCGAGGTGTTCCAGGCGGAGGCGAAGAAGTTTCCGAAGGTGAAGTGGCTCGCTCAAGGAACGATCTATCCCGACGTGATCGAGTCGGCGGGTGCGAAGACCAAGAAGGCGCACACCATCAAGTCGCACCACAACGTCGGCGGCTTGCCGGATACGCTGCACTTGAAGCTTCTCGAGCCGCTGCGGGATCTGTTCAAGGACGAGGTCCGGGAGCTTGGCCTCGCGCTCGGCCTGCCGCGTTCGATGGTGTTCCGGCATCCCTTTCCCGGGCCCGGCTTGGGCGTGCGCATCCTCGGCGAGGTGAAGCGCGAATACGCGGACCTGCTTCGCCGTGCCGACGCGATCTTCATCGAGGAGCTGCGCGCCGCCGGCTGGTACGACGAGATCGCCCAGGCCTTCGCCGTGTTCCTCCCGGTGAAATCGGTCGGCGTGATGGGCGACGGGCGGACCTACGAGCACGTCGTGGCTCTGCGTGCAGTGCAGACCACCGACTTCATGACCGCGCACTGGGCGCCGCTGCCGCACGAGTTGCTGGCGAGGATTTCGGCCCGCGTCATCAACGAGGTGCGCGGCATCAACCGGGTCGTATACGATATTTCCGGCAAGCCGCCGGCAACAATAGAATGGGAATGAGAGTTCCGGGTCGCTAGCGGTGCTGGTGGAGTTCCGTGCGAAGGTTTGACCGCCATTCAGAGGCGTGAGATAATACCACTCGTTATTATCAACATCGTTATCAGTTGGCCGCGGAATGGATCGTTTGCGCAACTTCGGCTTCCTGCTCAAGGACGTAAGTCACCGCTACGTGCTCCGCTTCGAGCAACGGGCTCGCGGGATTTCGCTGACGCTTCCGCACTGCAAGGTGCTGGTCCGTCTCGAAAAGAACGAGGGGGTCAGCCAGGCGAGGCTTGCCGAGCTCGCCGACATCGAGCCCATGACGATGGTGCGCATCCTCGACCGCATGGAAGGGGACGGTCTGCTCGAACGGCGCGCGGATCCCGCTGACCGGCGCGCGCGGCGTCTCTACCTCACCAAGAAAGCCTGGGCACTCCTCGACGAAATCTGGCGCCTCGCCGATGTCACTCGCGCCGAGACA
>DASSJA010000346.1:0-2039 GCA_035691445.1 Burkholderiales bacterium
CGCAGCTCGTGCAGCTCCTGCAGAACCTGATCGCCAACTCCATCAAGTTCAGGAAGAAGGACGAGCCGCTGCGCATACATATCGGCGCGGAGGACGCGGGCGAGGCCTGGCGCTTCTCCGTCTCCGACAACGGCATCGGCATCGAGCCGCAGTACTTCGAGCGCATTTTCATGGTGTTCCAGCGCCTGCACACGCAGGACGAGTACCCGGGTACGGGGATAGGCCTGGCGATCTGCAAGAAAGTGGTGGACCGCCACCGCGGGCAGATCTGGGTCGAGTCCGCGCACGGCAAGGGCAGCAAATTCATCTTCACTCTTCCCAAGATCCAAAAAGGAGAAACATGACGGCCGAAATCGACAAGACCGCCCCGCCGGTGGAGATTCTTCTGGTGGAAGACAACCTCGGAGACGCTCGCCTGACGCGCGAGGCGCTCAAGGAAGGGAAGGTCTACAACAATCTCCACTGGGTCAAGGACGGCGTCGAGGCGATTGACTTCCTGCACAAGCGCGGCAAGCACAAGGGGGCGCCCAAGCCCGACATCATCCTGCTCGATCTCAATCTTCCGAAGAAGGACGGCCGCGAGGTGCTGCAGGAGATCAAGTCCGACCCCCAGCTCATGCGCATCCCGGTGGTGGTGCTCACCACGTCCAAGGCCGAGGAGGACGTGCTCAGGACGTACCAGCTGCACGCGAACTGCTACGTTACCAAGCCAGTGGACCTCGAGCAGTTCATCAAGGTGGTCAAGTCCATCGACAACTTCTGGCTTACGGTAGTCACGCTCCCCAACGGAAAGTGACCATGGCTGACCGCCAGCGAGTATTGCTGATCGAGGACAATCCCGGAGACGTGCGCCTCATCCGGGAGATGCTCGCCGAGGGAGAGGGGCCGCTCTTCCAGCTCGATTGCGTTGGCAGGCTGTCGCAGGGGCTCGAATATCTCGCGACGCGCGACGCGGGCGTCGTGCTGCTCGATCTCTCGCTGCCGGACAGCTACGGGTTCGACACCTTCCTCAAGGTGTATGCGCACTCGCCGAAGGTGCCGATCATCGTGCTTACCGGTCACGACGACCAGACGGTCGCGCTTTCCGCGGTGAAGACGGGCGCGCAGGACTTCCTCGTCAAGGGCAAGCTCGACCGGGAGTTGCTGCTGCGCTCGATGCAGTACTCGATCGAGCGCAAGCGCTACCAGGAGCAGCTCGAATACCAGGCGAACTACGACGCGCTGACCGGACTCCCGAACCGCAACCTCCTGCGCGACCGCCTGAAGCAATCGGTCTACGCGCAGCGCTTCGCGCGCTCGATCGGGGTCGTGTTTCTCGACATCGATCACTTCAAGTTCGTCAACGACAGCCTGGGGCACAACACCGGGGACAAGCTCCTGAAGAAGGTTGCCGAGCGGCTCACCGAGACGGTGCGCGATTGCGACACGGTGGCGCGTCTGGGCGGCGACGAGTTCATCCTGATCCTGAACGATCAGAGCGGGGACGTGATCTACCGCGCGATGCAGCGAATCATCGGCAGGGTCGCGGAGCCGGTCGAGATCGAGGGGCAGGAGCTGCTGGTGACCGCGAGCGCCGGCATCAGCCTGTACCCACAGGACGGCCCGGACGTGGAGACGCTGCTGAAGAACGCGGACGCGGCCATGTACCGGGCGAAGGAAAAGGGACGCAACAACTTCCAGTTCTACACCGCCGAGATGAACCGGCAGGTGAACGAGCGCCTCAAAATGGAGACGAGCCTGCGCCGGGCGCTCGAGCGGAACGAGTTCGAGCTGTACTATCAGCCGCGGATCAACGTGGAAAGCGGCGCGCTCGTCGGCTGCGAGGCGCTGCTGCGCTGGCAGCATCCGGAGCACGGGCTTACGCTCCCGGAGCGCTTCATCGGGCTCGCCGAGGAAACCGGGCTGATCGTGCCGATCGGCGAGTGGGTGCTGAAGTCCGCGTGCGCCCAGGCCCGTGCCTGGCAGAAAACGCGGACTCCGCTCGCTGTCTCCGTGAATCTGTCGATGCGCCAGTTCAGGCAGGAGGCGCTCGCGGGCGC
>DASSJA010000347.1:0-2916 GCA_035691445.1 Burkholderiales bacterium
ACGGTGGAGGTGGGACGCGCGCACGGCATCGCCCTGCCCGCCGATTACGCCGACGCGTGCCTCGCGCGCGCCGATGGCCTCCCGGAGAACATGGTCGCTTCCATGGCGCACGATCTTGCACGCGGCAACCGGCTGGAGGTCGAGTGGCTCTCGGGCGGCGTGGTGCAGCTCGGCGCGGCGGCGGGCGTCCCGACCCCGGCCAACCGCGCGGTGTGGGACATCCTCGCGCTCTACGCCCAGGGCGGGAAACCCGCGTGAGCAAAGCCAGGATCAAATCGAAAACCCGCGCCAGGTCCAAACCCAAGGCCACCGGTACCAGGGCTCCCAAGGCCGCCGGAGCGCAGGCCGCAGAAGCGAAGCCCGCCAAGCCCCCTGCGACGGTCTCCGCCGTCGAGATGGGCGCACGCCAGCGGGAGATCTCGGTCTCCGAGTTCTTCACCAAGAACCGCCACCTTCTCGGCTTCGACAACCCGCGCAAGGCGCTCCTCACCTGCGTCAAGGAGGCCGTGGACAACGCGCTCGACGCGGCGGAGGAGGCGGGGATCCTCCCCGACGTCCTGGTGAACGTCGAGGTCGCGGCGAGCGACGGGGCACCGCCGCCTCCCGCGAGCCAGGCGACGCGATTCCGCGTCACCGTGACCGACAACGGCCCAGGAATAGTCCGGCAACAAATTCCGCCGATCTTCGCCAAGCTCCTCTACGGCTCGAAGTTCCATCGCCTGCGCATGAGCCGCGGCCAGCAGGGCATCGGCATCTCGGCTGCCGGCATGTACGCCCAGCTGACCACGGGCAAGCCGGTGCAGATCACCTCGCGCACCGGCGCCAGGGGCCCGGCCCACTACTTCGAATTGCAGATCGATACCAAGAAGAACGAGCCGAGGATATTCGAGAACAAGAAGATCGACTGGGAGCACGAGCGCGGCACGCAGGTGGCGCTGGAGATCGACGGGCGCTACCAGAAGGGGCGCGCTTCGGTCGACGAATTTCTCGAGCAGGTGGCGATCGCCAACCCGCACGTGCAGCTCGTCTACCGCACGCCGGAGGGCGAGACAAGGGAGTTTGCGCGAACGATTCAGGAGCTGCCGCCCCAGCCCAAGGAGATCAAGCCGCATCCCTACGGCATCGAGTTCGGCGTTCTCCTTCGCATGCTGCACGACACCAAGAGCCACTGGCTCTCCGGGTTTCTCGCCAGCGAGTTCAGCCGGGTGTCCTCCGCCGTCGCCCAGGAGATCTGCAAGACGGCGAAGCTCTCGCCGAACGCGAAGCCGCGCAACATCCACGGCACCGACGCCGAGGCCCTCTACAAGGCGATCCAAGCCACCAGGATCATGGCGCCGCCTTCGAACAGCATCTCGCCGATCGGTGAGAAGGCGATCCTCCACGGCCTGTACCAGCAGATCAAGGGCGATTTCTACACGGCGGTGACCCGGCCGCCGGCGGTGTACCGCGGCAATCCCTTCGTCATCGAGGCGGGCCTCGCGTTCGGCAAAGGCCCCGAGCAGGCGGCACAGGCGCCGGAAGCTCCCGCGGCGCCGCTCGCCGAGGGCGAAGAGCAGGACGACGACAAGGAGCTCGCCCGCGTCATCCGCTACGCCAACCGCGTCCCGCTGCTCTACCAGCAGTCGGCGTGCGCCGCGTACAAATCGGTGCTCGAGACCGGCTGGCGCAATTACGGGGTGACGCAGGCTCGAGGAGCCCTTCCGGCCGGGCCGATGGTGGTGTTCGTGCACATGGCGTCAGTCTGGGTGCCGTTCACCAGCGAGTCGAAAGAGGCGATCGCGGACTACGACGAGATCCGGAAGGAGATCCGCCTCGCGCTACAGGAATGCGGGCGCCGGCTCGGGGTATTCCTGCGGCGGCGCGAGCGCGCCAAGACCGAATTCCGCCGGCGCAATATCTTCGAGCTGTACATCGAAGAGGTCGTCGAGGCGTGCGCGCGGCTGAAGGGCGGCAAGCTCGCCAAGGAGAAGCTCAAGAACCAGCTGCAGAAGATCGCCTTGAAGCGCACCGGAGGCGCGAAAACCGACGAGATCCTCGGCCATGAGAGCGGCCCCGAGGGCCTCCCCCATTCGATCATCGTCACGCCGGAGGGGACCGAAGGTGAGGCGCCCGGTGCGCCAAGCGTTCCCGAGGAAAGCGAAGGTGCGCCGGAACCGCCTGCTCCGGCAAAGGCGATGAAAAAAGCGGCGAAGAAGAAGCCCGCCAAGCGCAAGAGGAAATGACATATGGCAAAAGCATCCGCAAGAAAACCGACCCCCGTCGAGAGGAAGCTCGTCGGCGTGGCCGAAACCGTGATCACGGCCGCCGAGCGCAGCCGCGACCCGGCGCTGTCGATTCCGGTGCGCAGCCTCGCCAACGTCAATTTCAACGAGAAGCGCGGCATCATCGAGATGGGCAGGCGCCGGCAGGAGCGCACGTTCTTTAACGTGGGCATGGCGAAGAAGTTCATGCAGACGGTGCTGGTGGCCGACGCCCTGGCCGAGCTGCAGCGCGCGAGCCTCACCACGTCGCTGCGGGAGATCTATTACCGCACCAAGCACACAATGAAGGACTCGCACGAGAACACCTTCGACAACCAGAACGAATCCGATCCGCTGATCGAGGACCTCGAGGTGACGCTGGCCGCCCTGCGCGAGGAGCTTCACGTTCGCGCGGAGAACGCCGGCAGCATCGTGGGGCCGGTCGTCTTCACCGACGACGGCGACCGGGTGGATTGCGCGCGCCTGGGCAAGGGCGGCTACTCGGTGCCCTCGATCGTCGAGCCCGAGTTCATCCAGATCCGGAAATGCACCGCGGACTTCGTGCTGCTGGTCGAGAAGGGCACGCAGTGGAACCGCCTTTCGGAGGACAAGTTCTGGCGCCGGTACAACTGCGTGCTCCTCACGGGCAACGGACAGCCGCCGCGCGGCGTGCGGC
>DASSJA010000348.1:0-13308 GCA_035691445.1 Burkholderiales bacterium
ACGCGCCTTCCGGACCCAAGGTACCCATGGAAAAACTGCGCAAGATGGATCCGGCCCCAGCGAAGGCTCAGCAGGGTGCGAGCGGCGGGGATCAACCGGGGGTTGCCGCCAAATAGAGCCGGTGCGAAGGCGCAGCGGGCAAGCGTCGATGAAGCTCGCTTCTTGGAACGTCAATTCTCTGAAGGTGCGCCTGCCCCAGCTGCTCGACTGGCTCGCGAGGCACGCCCCGGACATCGTCTGCCTGCAGGAAACCAAAGTCGAGAACGACAAGTTCCCGGTCCTGGAAATCGAGGCGGCGGGATACGGCTGTATCCGGTCCGGGCAAAAGACGTACAACGGAGTCGCGATTTTGTCCCGAGGTTTGCTAAGCGACGTCGCAACCCAGATGCCCGGGTTCTCCGATGAGCAAAAACGCGTCGTCGCCGCGACTGTCGGGGAGGGAGTCGGTGCGATCCGCGTGGTATGCGCCTACATACCCAACGGAAAGGCCGTCGATTCGCAGAAGTACGAATACAAGCTCAAATGGTTAGCCGCTTTTCGATGCTGGCTCGAAGAAGAGCTCCGCAGAACCCCCCTGCTTGCTGCGCTCGGCGACTACAACATCGCACCCGCCGACGAGGACGTGCACGATCCAAAAAAATGGGAGGGCCAGGTCCTGTGCAGCCCTCGGGAGCGCGAGGCGTTCAGGGATCTTCTCGCACTGGGATTGAAAGACAGCTTCAGGATGTTCGCCCAGAACGAGAAATCGTTCAGCTGGTGGGACTACCGAATGAATGCGTTCAAGCGCAATCTCGGCCTGCGCATCGATCACATCTTGCTCAGCTCCGGGCTCGCCTCGCGATGCCGCGCGTGCACGATAGACGTGGAACCCCGCCGGCTGCAGCGCCCGTCGGATCATGCGCCGATAATGGCGGAGCTCCGGAATTAATCGCTATAATCCGACGACCGCGGGCGAAGGCATAATCACCCCGGTGGCAGGGGCAACTGTTGTACTGACTAGGAGGAAGGAATTATGGCTCTTGAGAAAGTGGCGCGCCCAATCGTCGGACTGGTACTCGCCGTATGCACCGCGACGGAAGTGCTAGCGCAGGCCGCATATCCGGCGAGACCGGTGAGAATAGTCGTACCCTACTCCGCCGGGGGGCCGGCGGACATCTACGGACGCTTCATCGGCGACCGCCTACAAAAAGCTCTCGGCCAGCCGTTTGTAGTCGAGAACCGGCCCGGCGCAGGCGCGATCATCGGCACGGAGGCGGTCGCGAAGTCCGCGCCGGACGGATACACGCTTCTCATGATGTCGAACACGCACACGGTCAACGAATCCCTGTTCACGAGGAAGCCCTACAGCCTTCTGCGCGACCTGACGCCGATCGCGCCGGTGAATTATTCCGATCTGATTCTCGTGGTCCACCCTTCGGTACCGGCGAAGAATTTGAAGGAGCTCATCGAGCTCGCCAAAGCCAAGCCTGGCGCACTGAACTACGCTTCCTCGGGACCGGGAACGCCCTATCACATGGCAGGCGAGCTGTTCAAGGCGATGGCGGGAATCGATGTCGTCCACGTGCCGCACAAGGGAAGCGCCGAAGCCCGCACCGACGTCCTTGCGGGGAACGTCCAGATGATGTTCGACGCCATCACGACGATGGCCCCGCTGGCGCAAGCCGGCAAAGTCCGCGCCATTGCGACATCCGGCAAGACTCGCTCTGCGATCACCCCTGACGTGCCGACCCTGAGCGAAGCCGGGGTGCCCGGCTACGATGCGGTCATCTGGCTCGGAGTGATGGCACCGGCCGGCACTCCCAAACCGATCGTCGACCTGCTGAATTCCGATATCGAGAAAATCGTCAATTCGCCGGATGTCAAGGCTGCCTGGGCCAAGCAGGGGGCGGTTCCGATGCGCATGACCCCGGAGGAATTCGGCAAATTCATGGAGCAGGACATCCAGAAGTGGGCCAAAGTCGTGAAATTCTCCGGCGCAAGAATCGACTAGGGAGCGATGGGCGATTCGCCCGATTAGCCGAAGGAAAACGTGGCCGAGTGCTTCCGACTCATCGTCAACGGCGCCGCATCCGAGCTGGAGGCGGGTTCGGACACGCCGCTGCTCTACGCCTTGCGAAACGACCTCGAGCTGAAAGGCACCCGCTTCGGCTGCGGGAGCGGTCAGTGCGGGGCGTGCTTCGTGCTGGTCGACGGCCATCCGACGCCTGCGTGCGACACTCCCTTGTGGTCGGTCGCCGGCAAGAGCGTCACTACCGTGGAGGGCCTGGGAGCGTCCGGTAACTTGGATCCCCTGCAGGAGGCTTTTCTCGCGGAGCAGGCGGCCCAGTGCGGGTATTGCACGAGCGGCATCCTGATCAGCGCGGCAGCGCTGCTGGCGAAGAATCCCAGGCCGACAGAGGGCGAGGTGCGCGCCGCGCTCGACCGCAACCTGTGTCGCTGCGGTTCGCACAACCGGATGGTGCGCGCGGTCCTCCGCGCGGCTTCGGAAACCGCGGTATGAATACGGTCGCCGATGCACGGTTGAAACGGACCGGAAGTCTCGAGAAGAACCCGAGGCTGGCGCAGTGGGTACGGCTGGAGCGCGACGGTACGGTTTCGATTTTCAGCGGAAAAGTCGAAGTCGGACAGGGCATCCTGACGGCGCTCGCGCAAATCGCGGCCGAGGAGCTCGGGGTCGCCCTGGAGCGGATTCGCATGGTTTCCGCGGACACTTCGGTCAGCCCCGATGAAGGAGTCACCTCGGGAAGCCTTTCCATTCAGGATTCCGGCGCCGCTTTGCGCCGCGCCTGCGCGCAAGCCCGAGCGTTGCTGCTGGAGCGCGCCGCGGAGCGGCTCGGCGTGGCGGGCGACGATCTTCGCGTCGAGGACGGCAAAGTGTGGGCCAGCGGCGGCAGCACCAGCTTCTGGGAATGCGCAGGGAAAGTCTCTTTCGACTGCGAGATCGAGGAGGCCGCGGCGAGGTCGCCGCGTGACTATAAGGTGGTGGGCAAACCGGCGCGGCGGCGCGATCTTCCTGACAAAATCGCCGGTCGTCCCCGCTTCATCCAGGACATGGTGTTGCCGCGAATGCTCCACGGCCGCGTAGTGCGCCCGTCACACGGCTTCGAAGGGCACGCTTCGCTCGACGAGGCCAAAGTTAAATCGGTCGCTGGAGTGGTCGCTATCGTCCGCGACGGGGGCTTTGTCGGAGTGCTGGCCGAGCGCGAGGATACTGCGATCTCCGCGCAGCGCGTTCTTCGCGGCGCAGCGTCATGGATGCCGGCCGCCCCCCTGCCCCAGGACATCCATGCCTGGCTCAGGGAACACGCGATCGAGGACCGCGTCATCAGCGACAAGGCGAACCCCGACGCAAGATCCAGGGGAGCAAAGACGCTCGCGGCTTCCTATTCCAAACCGTACATATCGCACGCCTCTATCGGCCCGTCCTGCGCGATCGCTCAGTTCGATGGCGGCAGACTCACCGTCTGGAGCCACAGCCAGGGAATCTTCAACCTGCGTCGCGATCTGGCGCGGGCACTCGGTATGCGTGAAGACGCGATCGTCGTCCGCCATGCGGAAGGGGCCGGCTGCTACGGTCACAACGGTGCCGACGACGCCGCGCTCGACGCGGCCATGCTCGCGCGCGCGGCCGGCAACCGGCCGGTCCGGGTGCAATGGATGCGCGACGACGAGTTCGCCTGGGCCCCGTGCGGTCCGGCGATGACGCTGAGCCTGCGGGCCTCGCTTGACTCGCGGGGCAACGTGGTCGATTGGCAGCATGACTTGTGGAGCAACGGCCACAGCAGCAGACCTGGCCGCTCCGACAAACCCGCCCTGGTCGCGGCTTGGCATGTCGCTCAAGCTCATGAGCGTCCTCCGGCCATCAACATGCCTCTCCCTGCCGGAGCCGCGGATCGCAATGCGGTTCCCCTCTACGATTTTCCGAATCAGCGCGTCGTCAACCACTACGTGCGGGAGATGCCGGTGCGGACTTCCGCCCTGCGCTCGCTCGGCGCCTACGCCAACGTCTTCGCGATCGAGTCCTTCATGGATGAGCTCGCCGCGGCCGCCGGGGTCGACCCCGTCGAGTTCCGCTTGCGCCATCTGAAGGACGCGCGCGCCCGCGCAGTGATCGAGGCCGCCGCCCTGCGGGCCAACTGGAAGATCTGGGCGCCGCAAGAAGGTCGCGGCCACGGCGTCGGTTTCGCAAAATACAAGAATCTCGGAGCTTACTGCGCGGCGGTGGCCGAAGTCGAGGTCAGCCACGAAATACGCGTGAATCGATTGATCCTCGCGGTGGATGTGGGACTCGTTGTCAATCCGGACGGCGTGACGAACCAGATCGAGGGAGGCGCGATCCAGTCGACCAGCTGGACCTTGAAGGAAGCGGTGAAGCTCGATTCGCACGGCATCACCAGCCTAGGCTGGGAGGACTATCCGATCCTGAAATTCAGTGAGGTGCCCGCTGTCGAGGTCGAGCTGATCGACCGTCCCGAGCTCCCCTCCGTCGGCGCAGGCGAGGCCGCGCAGGGTCCGACCGCTGCGGCGATCGCCAATGCGGTGCAGAACGCGCTCGGCGTGCGCGTGCGGGACCTTCCCCTCACTCCGGAGCGCGTTGTCGCCGCGATCGAGCAACAACGATAGAGTCAGGCGTGCTTGCGCGCCACGCGTGCGTCAATCTACGAGGTTGTATGCGGGTAGCGTGAGGAATTCGACGTAACGGTCGTCCGTCGTTATTTTCTCGAACAGCTTCGCGCCATCCTCGTATTTGCCCGCCTTCCACGCCCCGTCCCCGAGGTGAGTTCTCACTTTCGGGAGTTCTTCCGCTAGCAGGGTCTTGAACAACTCCCTGGTCACCTTGCGCCCATCCTCGAGCTTCCCCTTTGGGGAGCGCATCCATTGCCAGATCTGGGAGCGAGAAATCTCGGCGGTGGCGGCGTCCTCCATCAGATTGAATACGGGAACGCAGCCGTTCCCTGTGAGCCAAGCCCCCAGGTACTGGATTCCGACCGAGATATTGTTGCGCAGACCCGCCTCGGTGATCGGTCCTCCCGGCCTGAAATCGAGCAGATCCGTCGAAGACACGGAGACATCCGGGCGCTGCCTGTCGTACTGGTTCGGGCGCGGCATATGCTCATCGAAGACCGCTTTTGCGATGGACACCAGGCCGGGGTGCGCCACCCAGGTTCCGTCGCAGCCGTCGGTCACTTCGCGCAGCTTGTCCTCGCGGACTTTTGCGAGGGCCGCCTCGTTCGCCGCTGGATCGTTCTTGATCGGAATCTGCGCCGCCATCCCGCCCATCGCCGGGGCGCCGCGGCGGTGGCAGGTCTTCACCAGGAGCAGCGCGTAGGCGCGCATGAAGGGCGCGGTCATCGTCACTCGCGCGCGATCAGCCAGGCAGAAGTCACGGTTCGAGCGGAATTTCTTGATGCAGGAGAATATGTAATCCCATCGGCCGATGTTCAGACCGGCCGAATGCTCGCGCAGCTCCCACAGGATCTCGTCCATTTCGAAAGCGGCAACCACCGTTTCGATGAGCGCCGTGGCTTTGATCGATCCACGCCGCACGCCCAGTTCCTTCTGGGCGTGCTCGAAGATTTCGTTCCAGAGCCGCGCCTCGAGATGTGATTCCATCTTGGGCAGATAGAAGTAGGGCCCGGTCCCGCGCGCCAGGAGCTCTTTGGCGTTGTGGAAGAAATACAGGGCGAAGTCGAATATCGCGCCCGATACCGGCTTGCCGTCCACCAAGACGTGCTTTTCATCCAGGTGCCAGCCGCGCGGACGCGGAATCAGGACCGCGATCTCGCTTTTCAAGCGGTACGTCTTCGCCTCCTGGTCGAAGCTGATATGTCCCCGGACGGCGTCGTACAAGTTGGTTTGCCCTTCGATCATGTTCGACCAGGTCGGGCAGTTGGCGTCCTCGAAGTCGGCCATGAATGTGGAAGCGCCGGAGTTGAGCGCGTTGATCACCATCTTGCGATCGGTCGGACCCGTGATCTCGACGCGGCGATCGAGCAAATCCTCCGGCTGCGGCGCGATCTTCCATTCCGCAGCACGAATCTTCTCCGTCTGGGCAAGGAAATCGGGCAATTTTCCGGAGTCGAACTCGCTCTGGCGCGCCGCCCGGCGCGCCAGAAGGTCCTGCCGGCGCGACTCGAAGGCGCGGTGCAGCCTGGCGACGAAGGCCAGAGCTTCGGGCGTCAGGATCGCCGCCCCCCCGGACAAGGCTGGCGCGCGGACTTCGACTCCCGCAGGTAAGTTCCTGCCAAGGGGAAAAACCGATGCTCCCGTGTTCACTGCGGTCTCCCGGATCTCGGCTCGCGCCGTTTGGTTTCATGTCCACTATACGACGTTGTCTGACCGTCTCAAGCCGCCGGCACCCTCGCTATTTGGGGTCCTGCTGCGCGTCGTCTTCGATACCCAGCTCGCCGATTTTGCGGGAAATCGTGTTGCGGCCTATTCCCAGCAAGCCCGCCGCCTCGATACGACGGCCACCCGTATGCGCAAGCGCCTTCTCTATCAACGTTCGCTCGAAGCTCCTGGACAGGCTCTCCATGATGTTCTTGTCGCCGCCGGTCAGCCTGCGATCGGCCTCGCGCGCGAGCGCAGCCAGCCAGTCCGCGGGGCTGCCCGCGCCGTCCTCGCGGAGTTCCGGCGGGAAATCGCCGATTTCGATGAGCTGAGTGGGTGACATGACGGTCAACCAATGGCAGACGTTTTCGAGCTGCCGCACGTTGCCCGCCAGATCCTGAGAGGACAGGTAGGCGGTCGCCGATTCCGAAAGGCGTTTGGGCTCCACGCCGAGCTCCTGCGCGGATTTCGCCAGGAAATCCCGCGCGAGCAGCGGAATATCCTCGCGGCGCTCGCGCAGCGGCGGAAGCCGCAGCCGGATCACGTTCAACCGATGATACAGGTCCTCGCGGAACAGGCCCTCGCGGACCCGCGCTTCCAGATCCTGGTTGGTCGCGGCGATAACGCGAACGTTGGCGCGGATCGACTGATGACCACCCACTCTGTAGTAGGCTCCATCCGATAGCACGCGAAGCAGGCGCGTCTGCAGCTCGGCCGGCATGTCCCCGATTTCATCCAGAAACAGGGTGCCGCCCTCGGCCTGCTCGAAGCGACCTCGCCGCAAGGATTGGGCTCCTGTGAAGGCTCCGCGCTCGTGCCCGAACAGCTCCGATTCCAGAAGATCTTTCGGCATCGCAGCGGTATTTATCGCGATGAACGGCTTGTCCGCGCGAGGGCCGTGACGGTGCAGTGCCCGCGCCACGAGTTCCTTACCGGTCCCCGACTCGCCGGTGATCAGGACCGTGGCGCTCGATTGCGACAACCGACCCACGGCGCGGAAGACCTCTTGCATCGAGGGCGCCTTGCCGAGGATGTCCGGCGTAGCCCCCGCCGATTCCTCGGTTTCGCCGGTGCGAGCGCTCTCACCCAGCGCGCGGCGGATCAGCTCCACCGCCTGGTCGACGTCGAACGGCTTGGGGAGGTACTCGAAGGCGCCGCCTTGGAAGGCGGCGACCGCGGATTCCAGGTCCGAATACGCGGTCATGATGATGACCGGCAGGTCAGGGAACCGCCGTTTCAGATTCTGCAGCAGTTCCAGGCCCGAGGCGCCGGGCATGCGTATGTCCGACACGAGGACCTGCGGGGCGCCGGCCTCGTCGAGCGCTTCCATCGCTTCGGTCGCCTGTGCAAAAGTCTTGAAAGGGATACCCTCGCGAGCCAGCGCCTTTTCGAACACCCAGCGGATGGAACGGTCGTCGTCGATGACCCAGACAGGTCTCATCATGATCTTTCAGCGAAGCGGCAGCACGATTCGGAAACTGGTCCTCCCCGGCTCGCTATCGCATTCCACCACTCCCTGATGCTGCTGCACGAACGTCTGCGCGAGTGTCAGACCGAGCCCCGTGCCACCCTCGCGGCCGGATACCAGCGGATAGAAGATCTGCTCGCGGATTTCCACAGGAATCCCCGGCCCGTTGTCGATCACTTGCAATTCTAATGCCAGCTTGTGGAAGCGACGGGCCAGTGTGACCCTCCGGGCGACTCGAGTCCGCAGGACGATCTCGCCCGACCGGTTCCCGGAGGGGGTGCGGACCCCCAGGACGGCTTGCGCGGCGTTGCGCGCAATGTTGAGTACGGCCTGGATCAGCTGCTCGGGATCCCCTCGAAACTCCGGCAAACCAACATCGTAGTCGCGCTCTACGCGTATCCCCTCCGGAAATTCGGCAAGGATCAGGCTGCGCACCCGCTCACACACCTCGTGTATGTTCATCGGAACGTGGTTGGGGGGGCGGTGCGGGGTAAGCAGGCGGTCCATCAGGGCCTGCAAACGATCGGCTTCCTTGATGATGACGCGGGTGTACTCCCGCAGGCCGGGTCGGTCCAGCTCGCGTTCGAGAAGCTGAGCCGAGCCGCGCAAACCTCCGAGCGGATTCTTGATTTCGTGGGCCAGATTGCGGATCAGCTCGCGGTTTGCCCGGTGCTGGGTCATGCGCTGCTCCTCGCGCTCCAGGCGCAACCGCTGGTCGATGGGCCGCAACTCCAGCAGCAGCATCGCTTGCTCCAGTCCGATGGGCGTAATGATGCAGTCGAGGTGCAAAGGCTCGTGGCCCGCCGGCACCAGGATAAGGTTCTGATCGGCGAAACCGCGCTCATCGCGGATTGCTTGATGCAGGAGGCCGGCCAGAGGACCGGGGTCGGCGAAAAGTCCGGTGAAGACCTGCCCCAGGATGCTCTTGCGGCTGGTGGCGAGCAGGGCTTCTGCGGCCGTGTTGACGTATTCTACGCGCAGCTCCCGGCCCAACAGCACGACGGCCGTAGCCAGCCAATCCAGATCAGGAAGAACCGGCGAGCTCATGCGGCGCGACCGCCGCGCGAACCGCTACCTATCTGAGGCGGCCGAGCTCGTTGCGAAGCTGCTCGATGTTCTTCGCATGCAGGTCGACCTCGTCCTGAAAAGGCTTCAATCGCTCCTGTACTCGCGCGTAGTTGCGCTCGTCGCCGTTGCGGATGCCCTGCTGCTCGACGAGCTTCTGCTGAGCATCGGCCAGCAACTGCTGCTCGTTCTGCAGCTCCGACTCGAGGATCCTGCGCCGGTTTTCGTTGCGGTCTGTCGTGATTGAAGACTGCGTCGAGCGCCCGGGGACCTGCGACGGTACTACCTGCACTTCCTTGCTGACCACGGTGCAGTTCTTGCCCAACGTGTCGCGCTTGACGTTGGTATAGGTGGGTCGTCCGCTCGCGTCCGGACACTTGTAGACCTCGCCCTGGGCATACCCGCAAGGCGCCGCGAGCGCTACAAAGATCCAGCCGATCAACGCTTTGTTCAAAGCCAAGCCTTTCCCGAACTCTGTTGGGAGTTTCGAGTGTAGGCCAAAACAACCCTGATCTCAAATGGAAAAAGGACGAAACGCCCGAGCCGGGCGCTTCGTCCCTCCGCGCTGTATCCGATCAAATCCCGATCTGGAGCTTCGGGGCCCTTCGTCGCGCCTTACGAGCTGTAATACATGTCGAATTCCACCGGATGGGTGGTCATGCGGAAGCGCGTGACCTCTTCCATCTTCAGCGCGCAGTAGGCATCGAGCATGTCGTCGGAGAATACGCCGCCTTTCGTCAGGAATTCGCGATCCTTGTTCAGATGGTCGATCGCCATGTCGAGCGAGGAGCACACGTTCTGGATTTTCTTGGCCTGCGCAGGCGGCAAGTCGTAGAGATTCTTGTCCACGGGGTCGCCGGGGTGAATCTTGTTCTGTACTCCATCCAGTCCCGCCATCAGCATCGCGGCGAACGCGAGATACGGGTTGGTCGTGGGATCGGGGAAGCGCACTTCGACGCGGCGTGCCTTGGGATTGGTCACGAGCGGTATCCGACACGCGGCGGACCGGTTGCGCGACGAATACGCCAGATTGATCGGCGCCTCGAACCCCGGCACCAGGCGCTTGTAGGAATTGGTTCCCGGATTGGTGATGGCGTTCAGCGCCTTGGCGTGCTTGATGATGCCGCCGATATAGAAGAGGGCGAAATCCGAAAGCCCGGCGTAGCCGTTGCCCGTGAAGAGGTTCTGCCCCCCCTTCCACACCGATTGGTGCACGTGCATGCCGGATCCGTTGTCACCGACGATGGGCTTGGGCATGAACGTCGCGGTCTTGCCGTATGAATGCGCAACGTTCCAGACGGTGTACTTGAGGATCTGCATCCAGTCGGCGCGCTTCACCAGGCTGTTGAACTTGGTGCCGATCTCGTTTTGCCCGGCTGCCGCCACTTCGTGGTGATGCACCTCGCATTCGACGCCCTGCTGCTCCAGGGCGAGCACCATGGCGTTGCGAATGTCCTGCAAGGTATCGGCCGGAGGCACCGGGAAATAGCCACCCTTCACCGGAGCCCGGTGGCCCATGTTGCCGCCCTCATATTCCTCTCCGGACGACCATGGGGCTTCCTCGGATTTGATTTTCACGAAACAGCCGGACATGTCGACGTTCCAGGTGACCGAGTCGAAAACGAAGAACTCGGGTTCAGGTCCGAAATAAGCGGTATCTCCCAACCCGGTCGATTTCAGATAGGCCTCGGCGCGCTTGGCGATCGTGCGCGGATCGCGGTCGTAGCCCTTGCCGTCGGAGGGCTCGACCGCATCGCAGGTCAGATTGAGGACCGGCTCGTCTGTGAAGGGGTCCATCCGGGCGGAATCCGGATCGGGCATCAGCAGCATGTCCGACGCTTCTATCCCCTTCCAGCCCGCGATCGAAGAACCGTCGAAGAAATGGCCGCTTTCGAACTTGTCCGTGGTGAAGGCCTTGACCGGCACCGATACGTGCTGCTCCTTGCCTCGGGTGTCGGTGAAGCGCAGGTCGACGAACTTGACCTCCTTCTCCTTTATCATTTTCATAACGTCAGCGGCGGTCATTGCCATCTGGAAATCTCCTCAGGTTTCGGATTGTTGGTTGGTCGGAAGAGGAAAAGCGCTAGGTCGCAGAAATCTCTGCAGATTCCGTGCCATCTCGCGCAAAAAAAGCAGGCCATTGTGCCATAACAGAGCACCCGCAGCGACTTGGGGATCTCGCGCACCAAACCGGCGCAAAAGCAGCATTATCCGCACCGCCTCGGTGCGAATCAACTCCCGAACGCCTCGCTCCGGGCTAAACTACGCCCTGCGAACATCGTCACCGACTAGCCGATCATGCCGAACGATTCCGTCCGCGATATTCTCGATCGAGCCAAGCAGCGCGGCGAAGCAATGAACCTCCCCTACGCCGGAGCATTGCTTCCCTCCGAGGCTTACGCGCTCATGCGAGAGAGCCCCGGCGCGAGGCTCGTCGACGTCCGTACCCAAGCCGAGTGGGAGTACGTGGGGCGCGTTCCTCAATCGGTGCTGATCGAATGGAATACCTATCCGAGCGGGCAGCGCAATTCCCGGTTTCTCGAAGAGCTGCAATCGAAAGTCCCCAAGACCGAGGCGCCGGTCCTCTTCCTCTGCCGCTCGGGTGCGCGGTCTCATCACGCTGCGATGCTCGCGACCGAGGCCGGGTATCCCAACAGCTACAATATCCTCGAGGGGTTCGAAGGGGACAAGGACGGGAACGGGCATCGGAACACCGTGGGCGGCTGGCGCGTCGCCGGATTGCCGTGGGTGCAGGGTTGAAAGAAGACAAACCATTCAGGAAGACGAGGAGGCAAGCCATGAAGCGTATAGCCGGGCACGCGGCACTGGTATGTGCGGTTACGTGGGCGTTCGCCACGCCGATTTCCCAAGCCGCAGATTTCAAAATCCTGCAGCCGCTCGCCGACAAGCCGATGAAGCTGAAGAACGGCTCGTACTACGTCCCCACCACGCCGCAGACCGCGATGTGGGGTAGCCTGCCGAACGCCAATGCGAAGCCGGTCCTGTCCGTGCCCTCGGGAAGCGTGGTGACGATAGACACCGTTTCGCACGAAGGCGTGCTGGAGGACCAGGGCAAGGACCCGGTCAAATTCTTCGGCCAGTTCGGGGTCAAGCCCGCCCAGGTGCTCAAGGACGCGGAGGCAATCGCCGCGTCCAGCCTCGACCACGATTTCGTCAAGGACGGCCCGCACGTCGTCACCGGGCCGGTGGAAATTCAGGGCGCGAAGGCGGGCGACGTACTCATGGTCCAGATGCTCAGCCTGCAGCCGCGCGTCCCGTATGGGGTGATCTCAAACCGCCACGGAAAGGGCGCGCTGCCCGGCGAGTTCCCCGAGAACAAGGGGCCGCAGCCCGGTGCCGACACAGCGCACCCGGATCTCTACGCCAACGTCTTTACATTCGCGCCGATCCGGCAGATCAACGGCAAGTGGTACGGGATCGTGAAAGGCAAGAGCGGCCCGCAAGCGCGCATTCTCCTGAAGCCCTTCAACGGCACGATGGGCGTCGCCGTCAACACGCAGGAAAAGGCGAATTCCGTACCGCCCGGGCCGTACGCCGGCAACCTAGACGTGAACGAGCTGTCCGTCGGAGCGACCCTGTACATCCCGGTGCAGGTGGACGGCGCCCTGTTCTATGCCGCGGACCCGCACTTCGTGCAGGGCGACGGCGAAGTCGCGCTGACGGCGATCGAAGGGTCGCTGCGCTCCACTTACCGGCTGACGGTGCTCAAGGCCGGTGACCCTCGCCTGCCGATGAAGGCGCCGATGAAGAATCCTTTTGCCGAAACATCGGATCACTGGATCCCGATCGGGCTCAACACGGACCTCAACGAAGCGATGAAGGACGCGACCCGCCAGACCGTCCAGTTCCTGAACGAAAAGCTAGGCATGGACCGGGCGACCGCGCTCGCCTACGCCAGCGCCGCGGTCGATTTCCAGGTGACGCAGGTGGTCGACCGCGTCAAGGGCGTCAACGCGATAATCCGCAAGTCCGACTTCACTTCTGCTCGAAAGCCGAAGAAGAAATAGTCAGCCCGACCAGTTCACTGCCCCCGCGTACGCGGTGGCCAGCACCACCGCGCCGAATGCGATACGGTACCACGCGAACGGCGTGAAATCGTGCGTCGCGATGTAGCGCAGGAACCAACGCACGCACAGGAATGCCGAGACGAACGCGGCGATCGAGCCCGCCGCGAATAGTCCGGCGTCGCCCGCGTCGAACAGGGCGCGGTTTTTCCAGAAGTCGTACGCTCCCGCGGCAACGAGAGTGGGCACGGCGAGAAAAAACGAGAACTCGGTCGCCACCTTGCGCGACAGGCCGAAGAGCATTCCGCCGATGATCGTCGCGCCCGAGCGCGAGGTCCCGGGAATGAGCGCGAAAGCCTGCGCGATCCCCACCTTGAGCGCGTCGCGCCAGGTCATGTCGTCGGCCCGCTCGACACGCAC
>DASSJA010000349.1:0-3066 GCA_035691445.1 Burkholderiales bacterium
TCAGCCCGCGCTCAAAACGCGTTGAACACGGCACCGAGGATGCGAGCCCCCGTGTCGCCCAACTCCCGGATGACACGAGCAGTATCGCCGACCCGAGTGTGGTCTTTGCGGGCAAGCAGCATCGCGCTGCCGGCGTGGAAAGCCAGGGTCTGCGCGTCGGCGTAAAGCCTCGCCGGAGGCGTGTCGAAGAGGATGACGTCGAAATCGGCGCGCAGCTCGTCCATAATGGCGATGAACGCAGGACGCAACAGCAGCTCCTGCGGGTTGGGAGGGCAGGCCCCCGCAGGCAGGATCGAAAGGGAGGTGAACTGCGGGACCGGCACCACCGCGCCGCGGTCGGCGCGGCCGGAAAGAACCGCAGACAGGCCGATCCGATCGGGGACGTTGAAGATCCGATGCAACCGCGGTGAGCGCAGGTCCGCGTCGATCAAGAGCGTGCGTTCACCCACTTGCGAGAAAGCGACGGCGAGGTTGGCGGCCACGTAACTGCGCCCCTCGCACGGGCCCGGACTCACGACCGCCAGCACGCGTTGCTTTACGCCTTCCCGGGACCAGCGGATCGCTAGCTGGGTCCGCAGCGCGCGCAACTCCTCGGCCCTCGCGTGGAAGGGCTCGTGGACGACGACGATTTCCTTGCTGATGCTGCTTTGGCTGCCGGGCTGCAGGTAGGGAACGCCGTACTGCTTGGCAACGGCGCTGCCCAAGTCTCCCGGCGTGATCAGGCCCAGCGCGAGTGCGGTCTCCCCGAATCGGAGCCCGTCGATCCGCTGGCGCTCAAGCACCCGCTCGATGTCCGCGCTTGCGAGCTTTCCCTCCTCGGCGAGGATCCTGCCGAGCCGGCCGTCTTCGCGCGCGATGACTCGACCGGATCCCTCGATCTCGAGGACGTTTGCCTGGGGCTTCATCGTCGGTCAGCTTGGGCTCGGCAGGGCCCTTGCCGCTCCCCTGAGCCGCGGTAGGCCCGGGATTCGCGCTGGCCGCCAGTCGTTGAGCACGCCGAGCAGGGGCACCTTCCCGGCGTCGAGCAGGTCGCCGCGCGAGCGCACGCGGCGGTCGAACACCTCCATCAGTATCACGATGCCGATGCCGAGCATCGTCCCCACCACCACCGACAATGCGATGTTGAGAAAGATCTTGGGCTGCGAGGGCGCGCTCGGCACAAACGCCGGATTGAGCACGGTGACGTTGGTCTGGCTCGCGCGGCTTTCCACCTGGCTCACGACGTAGCGCTGCATCGCGGTGTCGTACGCGCGTTCGGCGGATTCGACATTGCGCCGGAGTACGGTGAACTCGTTGCGATTCTCCTTGAGCGCAAGCAGTCGCTCGCGCTGCGCGTTCATGGCTTTCACGAGGTCGGATTCGCGCTGGCGGTTCTGGCGCGCGGTGCTTTCGATTCCCCCGACGACTTTTCTCATTTCCGACTCAAGCTTCTCGCGCAGGCTCTGGTTCTCCGAAACCTGACGTTGGTACTGCGGGTGATTGGGCCCGTACTGGGTCGCCAGCTCCTGCAGCTTCGCTTCCCCGTGCAGGAGATCGCCCTTCAGGCGCTGAACGAACTGATTGTCGAGAACGTCTGGCAGCCTGTCGGGAGAACCGCCTTCCCTGAGGAATTTGCGCGCTTGCTGCGCGCGCGTTTGCCACTGGAACGTCTGGTCCTGCGCCCTCGCCACCTCATCGGACAGGAGGCCGAGGCGGGTGTTCTCGACGTCGTAGCGTTCGTCCGCCGACACGATCCCCTCGCGCTGGTGATAGTCGGTGAGCTTCGCCTGCGCATCCTCCAGATTGGCCCGCAGGGTCTTGAGCTGCTCGTCGAACCACGTCGCCGCCTCTTTCGTCGGCTGCACGCGAAGCTCGAGCATCGTGTCGATGTAGGCCTTGGCGAACCCGTTGGCGACCGAGGCCGAGAAGACCGGGTCGGCGGCCGTGAAGCTCGCCTGGATGACGTTGCTCTGCGAGGTCTCCACCTTGAGTTTCTTGAGCAGGCTCTCGACCACCCAGTCCTCGATCGACCCCTTGCCTTCGTGGTCTTGCTCGAAACCCTTCCGTATCGAGGGATCTTCCGCGAGCTTCAAGTCTTGCACGACCTTGCGCGCCACCTTCTTGCTGGTGAGGATGTCCATCTGCGTTTGCAGGTAGCTGATCCGCTCCTGCGGAGCGATCAGGGGGCGCAGGACGTTGCTGAGCGACTGCTCGTCCTTGGCGTCCACGAGCAGGGAGACCGTCGCCTTGTAGGCTTTCGGAAGCATCAGGCTGGTCGCGGCGGCTGCCAACACGGTGGCAACCAGCGTCAAGCCGAACACGCCGAAGCGCGCGCGAAGCGCGGCGAAGAACTGTTGGATGCTCATAGCGTCTCCTAGAAGAGACTCTCCTTGACGTAGATCACATCGTCCGGCTGGAGCCGGTCGGTCAGCTCGACGCCTATCGTCTTGAAACTTCCGTCGGCCGCCTTCCGGCGTACCTTCAGGCCGCGGTCTGTGCCGCGCGCGGTGACACCTCCGCCGACGGAAAGCGCCTGCATCACGGTCATGCCCGGTTCGAGGCGGTAGGATCCCGCGCGCTGCACTTCGCCGTAGATGTAGAAGACCGGAGCGCGTTGCACGAATATGGTGTCGCCGCTCTGCAACTGGATGTTCGCCGAGAGGTCGCCCGTCGTGTACATCTTCGGCACATTGATTTCCACCTTCTCGCTCTTGTTGTTGCGCGAGAGGATCACGGTGACGTTGTCGTCACCTGTGGGGGTGATCCCACCCGCAAGCGCCAACAGGTCGGTCACGCTGGAGCGGTTTCCGTCGAGCGCATAGCGCCCGGGGCGCGCGACTTGGCCGAGCACCGAAACCTGCCGGCTGCGCACCTGGACGACGTTGAGGCTGACTTGAGGCTTCAGCACGAACTTCCCATCTACCAGCTGCCGAGCGATCCGGGACTCCGCCTGCGCCGGCGTGAGTCCGGCGAGCTCGACCTCCCCGATTAGGGGAAAGGTGATGGTTCCGCGCTCGGAAATGCGCGTCTCCGTCGTGAGATCCGGGTTTTGGAAAACCGTGATGCGGATGGAATCCCCTTCGCCTA
>DASSJA010000350.1:0-10334 GCA_035691445.1 Burkholderiales bacterium
AGCAAGACCCCGGGGCGGACCAGGCTCATCAACTACTACGCTCTGGGCTCGGACCGCTTCGTCGTCGATCTTCCGGGCTACGGATACGCACGGGTTCCGGAGGCGACACGGGCTCCGTGGGAGGAGCTGCTCGGCAGCTACTTCCGAACGCGCGCGCCCCTTCTCGGTCTCGCCCTGGTGATGGACGTGCGCCACCCGCTCACCGAGCTCGATCGGCGCATGCTGAGCTGGTTTCGACCGACGGGGAAACCCGTGCACGTGCTCCTGACCAAAGCGGATAAACTGTCGCGCGAAGCAGCCCATAAGGTGCTTCGACAGGTCCAGGGGGACGTCCGCGCCCTCCTGCCCGATGCCTCAGTACAGCTGTTCTCCGGTCACAGCCATTCCGGACTCGAGCAGGCCGAGACGGTGTTCGGAAAGTGGCTGGCCGCGGGCACACCGCGGGCCGCCGACTGCGACCCCGGGGAAGCACAAATGAAAACCCCCGGTAGAACCGGGGGTGGAGAAATAAAAGCCCCCGGGCTAAAAGGGGAAATCAGCCCGGGGCAAAATGCCTTAAGGTTTAAGGCACCCCGCTCAGGGAGGAGAAGCGGGAGACGACCGAAGCCGTCTACAGCATAGGAGTAGGCGCCGCGTGAAAAGGTTCCCTCGGGCGCGCATCGAGCACATAAGCAGTTGATCCATCGGAAGAAGGAGTTGATCATGCAGGTGCAGGGAAGCTTTCCAGCGGTACGCATGCGGCGGATGCGGCGCGACGAGTTCTCGCGCCGACTGATGCGCGAGCATGTACTCACGTCAGACGATCTGATTTATCCGGTTTTCGTGATCGAAGGCCGGCAGCGCACCCAGCCCGTCCCTTCGATGCCCGGGGTCTCCCGCCACACGCCCGACAAGCTCATGGCCGTCGCCGAGCGGTGCCTGAAGCTCGGCGTGCCCGTGATGGCGCTCTTTCCCGCGATCGAGCCGGCTCTGAAAAACCCGGAGGGCGCGGAAGCGACCAACCCCGAGGGTCTCGTCCCGCGGGTGATCTCGGCGCTCAAGAAGCGCTTTCCCGAGCTGGGGATCATGACCGACGTCGCGCTCGACCCCTATACGAGCCACGGTCAGGACGGTTTGATCGATGCGGACGGCAGGATCCTCAACGACGAGACGCTGGCCGTGCTCGAGAAGCAAGCTGTCGTGCAGGCGCAAGCCGGCGTGGACATCGTCGCTCCGTCGGACATGATGGACGGACGCATCGGACGAATTCGCGCCGCCCTCGATGAAAGCGAATTGATCCATACGCGCATCATGGCCTACTCCGCGAAATACGCCTCGGGGTTCTACGGTCCGTTCCGGGACGCCGTCGGCTCGGCGGCGAACCTGGGCAAGGGAAACAAGTTCACCTACCAGATGGACCCGGCCAACAGCGACGAAGCCCTTTGGGAAGTCGGGCTGGACCTGCAGGAAGGCGCCGACATGGTGATGGTGAAGCCGGGGATGCCCTACCTGGACATCGTGAGGCGGGTCAAGGACGAGTTCAAGGCGCCTACTTACGTCTACCAGGTCAGCGGCGAATACGCCATGCTGAAGGCGGCGTTCAAGAACGGCTGGCTCACCGAGAAGCAATGCGTGATGGAAGCCTTGCTCGGATTCAAGCGCGCCGGCGCGGACGGGATCCTCACGTATTTCGCGCTCGACGCCGCGAGCTGGATCAAGGCTGCTCGCTGAAGGAGCCTCGGCGCCCCGGCCCGGGCAGCCGAGACCCTACAATCGCGTGTCCTCCGCGGCGTCGAGCGCCCGGATGAATTTCTCCGGGGGCTGGTAACCGATCACGCGCAGCCCCTCGATCTCCCTGCCGCTCGCATCGAAGAAGACTATCCCGGGAGGACCGAACAGACGAAAGCGCCTGAGCAGCGCCTTGTCGTCCGGCGTATTGGCGGTGACATCGGCGCGGAGGAGCATCATCCGGCGCAGGCGCTCCTGCACCCGGGAATCGCTGAACGTAAAGCGCTCCATTTCCTTGCACGATACGCACCAGTCCGCGTAGAAATCGAGCATCGCGGCTTTGCCCGCCGTCTTCAGAAGCCTGTTGAGGTCGCCCGGCGACTTGACCATCTCGAAATGCGGTTGCGCTTCGGTCGAATGCGCAAAAACGCCGGCGAGCGGCCTCAAGGGGTCGCGCGCTCCGGAAAAAGCTCCGATTCCCTGGGCCGCGCCGATGAGCAGCGCCACGATGCCCGCGGCTTTCGCCAGCCGTTCCCAGCCCGACGCCCCCTTGCCGAGGGACTCGAGCGCCCCCAGAAACACGCCCGATCCGATCAGCAGCCCCGCCCACAGCAGCATTTGCACGGCGACCGGAATCACCGGCGCGATGATCCAGATCGCGACCGCCAGGAGCAGCACGCCGAAGAACCGCTTGACCGTGCTCATCCAGGGGCCGGCTTTGGGCAGAAGCAGGCCCCCCGAGACGCCCACCGCCACGAGCGGCACGCCCATGCCGATCGCCATCGAGAACAAGGCGGTGCCGCCCAGGACCGCGTCACGCGACTGGCCGATGTAGAGCAGGGCGCCGGCGAGCGGTGCGACCACGCAGGGCGATACGATTGCGGCCGAGAGCGCTCCCATCAGCATTACCGCCCCCCAGTTGCCGCCCCCGAGCCGGTTGCTCGCCTGCGTGAGCCGCGACTGCCAGCCCGAGGGCAGCTGCAGCTCGTACAGGCCGAACATCGACAGCGCGAGCAGCACGAAGACGGCGGCGAACGCCCCGAGCACCCATGCGTTTTGCAGCGCCGCGGAAAACAGGCTGCCGGAAAATGCCGCCGCGATACCGATCGCGGTATACGTAACCGCCATGCCGAGGACGTAGGCGAGGGAGACGAGCGCGGCGCGCGCGCGGGTCACGCTTCGGCCTTCTCCGACGATGATTCCCGAGAGGATAGGAATCATCGGCAGCACGCAGGGAGTGAACGTGAGCAGGAGCCCCGCTCCGAAGAACACGGCGATGACGGTCCACAGGCGGCCCGATTCGAGGGTGCCCGCAAAGCGCAGTTCCTCGCTCGCCGCGCGCGCCGGTTCCGGCGAGGAAGCCAGCGGATCGCCTTTCAGGAAGATCGAGGAACGCGCGCCCGCCGATGATGCCAGCCGCAGCTCAGCGCTCTGCGACTGCGGGACGTAGCAGACTCCGATGTCGGCGCAGCCTTGCGAGGTGACGGTGAGCTTCACGCGGTCCGCGCCGGCCGTCCCGACCGGCAGGAGGATGCGAACCTCCCTGCGATAGATCACCTGCTTGCCGAAGAACTTGTCCTCGTGGACCTCTCCGTCGGGAAACCGCGGAGCGCCGAGCGACACCGAGGCCGGTTCGACCGCAAAGCGGAATCGGTCGCGGTAGAGATAGTAGCCGTCTGCGATCCTGTAGCGGATTTCGGCCGTAACGGCGTCGAGCGCCCGCGCCGAAAAACGGAACGCCTTGTCGGGCTCGAGCAGATCGTCCGAGCCGGCGGCGTGCGCGACGTGCGCGCAGAGGAGCAGAAGGGCGAGAAGCGATCGGCGCATGGCGCTAGGCGGGCTTCGTTTCCGAATAGACCCAATCGAGATAGGCGGGCAGGCCTCCCGCGATTGGGACCGCGATGATCTCGGGAAGTTCGTAGGGATGCCCTGCGCGGATTGCCGCCTCGAGCGCGGGGTAGCGCTCGCGCGTGGTCTTGATCAGCATCGGGAATTCCTCCGCGCTCTCGGTCCTGCCCTGCCAGCGATAGACCGAGCGGCACGGCGACAGGATGTTCACGCAGGCCGCAAGGCGCTTCTCGATGAGCGCCAGCGCGAGGTTCCCGGCGCTTTCGCGGTCGGGGAGGTTGGTGATCACGAGACAGATGTCAGCCGGATTCAAGCGGCGATCTCCGCGGGCGAGGCGCGGGTCTCGACGCGCTCTCCGGCGCAGTCGCCGTACACGCCGCTCGTGGAGAGATACACGAATCGCCGTGGTAACATGGCGCCGCTTTTCGCCGGTGAAAGAGTTTCCACGAACGAATATTACTCCGCACCAAGATGACGCATCAGGTCACCATCCGCAACACCGGCCACCGGTTCCAGGTACAAGAAGGCTCGACCATCCTCCAGGGGGCGCTCGACGCCGGTCTCGTGCTCCCCTATGGGTGCCGCGACGGCGCCTGCGGCAGCTGCAAGGGAAAGCTCATCGAAGGTCGCATCGACTACGGCCGCTATTCGGAGAAGGCGCTCGCTGCGCAGGAACGCGAGCAGGGCTACGCGCTGTTCTGCCAGGCGAAGCCGCTCGCGGACGTTGTGATCGAAGCACGCGAGGTGAGGAAGGCGGGCGACATCCAGGTGCGGAAGATGCCGGCGCGCGTGCACAGGCTCGAGCGCGCCGCGGACGACGCCATGATCGTCTACCTCAAGCTTCCGGCAAACGAGCGCCTCATGTTCCTGCCCGGGCAGTACATCGACATACTGCTCAAGGACGGAACGCGCAGGAGTTTTTCGATGGCGAACGCGCCGCACGACGACGAGTTCGTCCAGCTGCACGTCCGTCACGTTCCGGGCGGCACGTTCACCGACCATGTATTCAAGACCATGAAGGAGCGCGACATCCTGCGCCTCGAAGGGCCGTTCGGCACCTTCTTCCTGCGCGAGGAATCGCAGAAGCCCATCGTGTTCGTCGCTTCGGGAACCGGGTTTGCGCCGATCAAGTCGGTCATCGACGCGGCTCTCCGGAAAGGCTCGTCCAGGCCGATGACGCTCTACTGGGGCGCGCGCCGTCCGAAGGATCTCTACCTCGACGCGCTTCCGGGACGCTGGAGCGCCGAGCACCTCGGCTTCAAGTACGTTCCGGTGGTTTCCGAGGCGCTCGCCGAAGACGCGTGGAGGGGCAGGACGGGATTCGTGCATCGCGCTGCGATGGAGGATCTGCCCGACCTCTCCGGCCACCAGGTCTACGCCTGCGGGGTGCCGATCATGGTCGACTCGGCGCGCCGGGATTTCACGCAGAAGTGCGGCTTGCCCGAAAACGAGTTTTTCTCCGATTCGTTTACCACGGCCGCGGACAAGGCGGCCTAGCGTCCTTCACGCCGCTTCGCCGAGATACGCCTCGCGCACGCGCGGGTCGGCGAGCAGCTTGCGCGCCTCTCCCGAGAGCGCGATCTCCCCGCTCTCCATGACATAGGCGCGGTGCGCCAGCGTCAGCGCGCTTTGCGCGTTCTGCTCCACGAGCAGCACGGTCACGCCGGCGCGGTTGATATCCCGGATCACTTCCAGGATCTTCCTGGTTGCGATCGGAGCAAGCCCCATGCTCGGCTCGTCGAGCGCAAGCAGCGTCGGCCGGCTCATGAGCGCGCGCCCGATCGCGAGCATCTGCTGCTCGCCGCCGGAGAGCGTCCCGGCGACCTGGGCGCGCCGTTCCGCGAGCCGGGGAAAGAGCTCGAAAACGCGCGAGCGGTCCGACGCAACCGCGGAATCGGATCTCGCATAGGCGCCCATGGCCAGGTTCTCATCGACGCTCAGCCGGGCGAACACGCCGCGCCCCTCGGGCACCATCACGAGCCCCGCGCGGGCGCGCTGGAACGCCGGGACCCTCGCGAGGTCCTTGCCGCCGAACCGGATCGCTCCGGCCGCTGCGGGTGCAAGGCCCGCGATCGCCCGCAGCGTCGAGGATTTGCCGGCCCCGTTGGCGCCGATCAGGCACACGAGCTCGCCTTGGGCGACCTCGAGATCGATCCCCTTCACCGCGCGGATGCCGCCGTAGCGCACTTCCAGCGCGCGGATCTCCAGCAGTGTCATTCGCTCCGCTCCACCGCGGGGCTCCCGAGATAGGCTTCGATCACCTTCGGGTCGCGCTGCACTTCGGCGGGCGCGCCTTCGGCCAGGCACCGCCCGTAATCCAGCACCAGCACTCTGTCGCAGACGTTCATGACCAGGCGCATGTCGTGCTCGATCAGCAGCACGGTCGTGCCGTCGCCGCGGATCCGCTCGAGGAGATCCCGCAGGCCTGCGGTTTCCGCCGCGTTCATTCCCGCCGCCGGCTCGTCCAGCGCGAGCAGCGCCGGATCGGTCGCGAGCGCGCGCGCGATCTCCAGCCGCCGCTGATCCCCATACGGCAGGCTTGACGCCGCGGCGTTCGCGCGCGAGGGTATGCCCACGTAATCGAGAAGCTGCGCCGCGCGGCGCTCGATTCCCGCCTCCTCGGCGCGCGTCGCCGGGTCGCGCAGCACCGCGCCGAGCACCCCGGCTCGCGTGCGGACGTGGCGCCCGACCATGACGTTCTCCAGGGCGGACAGGTTCGCGAACAGGCGGATGTTCTGGAAAGTGCGGCCGATGCCGCGCGCAGCGACCTGGTCGGGCTTCAGCCCGGTGAGCTCACGGCCGTCGAGCAGGAAGGACCCCTGGTCCGGGGCATGGAGACCGGTGAGCAGGTTGAACAGCGTGGTCTTCCCGGCGCCGTTCGGGCCTATGAGGCCGAATATCTGTCCCCGGGCAATCGAAAAGCTGACTCCGGCGAGCGCCTCGATGCCGCCGAAGCGCTTGCTCACGTTTCTCACCTCGAGCAGCGCGCTCATGGCATCCCGCCTGCCCGGCCGCGCGCGGCGAACTCGCGCTTTCGCACCGCCGAAGGCCACAGTCCGCCCGGCCGCAGGATCATGACGAGCACGAGCGCGAACCCGAAGATGAGCATGCGGATCACTTCGGGCTCGATGAGGATGCGGCCGAAGAGACGTTGCTGCGCGGGCTCGACCGTGAACCGCAGGATCTCCGGAACGAAGGAGAGCAGCAGAGCCCCGAGGATCACGCCCCAGACGTTTCCCATGCCTCCGAGCACGACCATGGAAACCACCATGATCGACTCGACCAGCACGAAGCTCTCTGGCGAGACGAAGCCCTGGATCGCCGAGAACATGCCGCCCGCCACGCCGCCGAAGGTCGCGCCCATCGCGAACGCGAGCAGCTTGAGGCGCGTCGTGTCCAGGCCCATCGCACGCGCGGCGATCTCGTCCTCGCGGATCGCCTCCCAAGCGCGGCCGATGCGCGAGTTCTGCAGGCGCAGATTGACGAAGATCACGCCGAGGAGGACCAGCAGGAGCAGATAGGTGTACTTCATCGGCCCGCTGAACGTGAGGCCGAGGAAGGCGTCGGATTTCGAAAAGTCGATCGCGCCCAGCCGGAACGGATCGATGCGCGCGATGCCCTGGGGGCCGTTCGTGATATTCACCGGGCGGGAAAGGTTGTTCAGGAAGATCCGCACGATCTCGCCGAAGCCCAGGGTGACGATGGCGAGATAGTCGCCGCGCAGCTTGAGCGTCGGAGCCCCGATCAGCACTCCGAAGAACGCCGCCACGATCGCGCTTACCGGCAGGACCGCCCAGAACGGCCAGTGGATGCCGAAGTGCGGCGAGGCGAGCAAGGCGTACGCGTAGGCGCCCACCGCGTAGAAGGCGATGTAGCCCAGGTCGAGCAGCCCCGCGAAGCCCACGACGATGTTCAGGCCCAGCGAAAGGAGTACGTAGAGTATCGCGAGGTTCATCACGCGCACCCAGGTCGTCCCGGCCGCCGCGAGCGCGAAGGGCAGGGCGAGCAAGGCGAGCACGACGACCGCTGCGCCGGCCCAACGCGCCGCGGGATGCCGCTTCAGGCGTGTGATCGATTCACGCATTTACGCCCGGTCCCCCAGGCGCTCGCCGAGCAGCCCGGAAGGCCGGAGAACCAGCACGGCGATCAGGACGATGAAGGCGAACACGTCCTGGTAGTTCGAACCAAAAACGTTTCCGGTCAGGTCGCCGATGTAACCGGCACCGAGCGCCTCCACCACGCCTAGCACCACGCCTCCGAGCATCGCTCCGGGAATGTTGCCGATGCCGCCCAGCACCGCGGCGCAGAACGCCTTGAGGCCGAGCTGCGAGCCCATCGTGTAGTGCGCGATGCCGTAGTAGCTCGCGACCATGATTCCGGCAACGGCTGCGAGCGCCGCGCCGATGACGAATGTCAGCGCGACGATCCGGTTCGCGTCTATCCCCATCAGCGCGGCGACCTGCGGATTGTGGGCGGTGGCGCGCATCGCGGTGCCCAGCTTGCTGCGATACACGAGCGCCGCGAGAGCCGCCATCATGACCAGCGAGATCGCGATGATCGCGATCTGCACGTTGGTGATGGTTGCGCCGCCGATCGGGTACGACCGCACCCTGACGATTTGCGGAAAAGCGAGCGGGTTGCGGCTCCAGACCATCATCGCCAGGTGCTGCAGGATGATCGAAATGCCGATGGCGGTGATCAGCGGAGCGAGCCGCGGCGCGCCGCGCAACGGGCGGTACGCCAGCCGCTCCATTGCATAGCCGATCAGCATGCATGCCGGGATGGCGCAGCCCGCGGCGGCGAGGGCGATTGCAAGCGGGGGCAGCCCGGTGGGCGCGAGCACGCTGATCACCGAGTAGGCCACCATCGCGCCGACCATGACCACTTCGCCGTGCGCGAAATTGATGAGCTGGATGATGCCGTAGACCATGGTGTAGCCGAGCGCGACCACGGCGTAGACCGCGCCGAGGGTGACTCCGTTGATCAACTGCTGGACGAAGGTATCCATGTGCCGGCAGGCTTATCCGGGCTCTCCTCGCCTTCTCCCTCCGGGGAGGAAACAAAAACGGCACCCGCAGGTGCCGTCCCTTGAATGCGCTTCAAGCGCGCTTACTTCTTGGCCGCGTCCCCGGAGGTCGGCGTCGCCGCAGCCCGAGCGATGAAATCCTCGTACTTGATGGTCTTGCCGCTCTTGATGATCGCGATCGGCACGAGCTTTCCGGCGCTCATCGTGAAGATGGTCATCTCGGCGTCGCTGCGATCGCCCTTCCCATCGAAGCCGATCCTGCCCGTGGCGCCCGGGTAGTCGATCTTCTGCAGCTCGGGCAGGTATTTCGCCGGATCCGCGGAGTTCGCTTTCTTCATCGCCTCGATCAGGAGATTGGCGGCGTCGTAGGTGAAGGGCGCATACAGGATCGGGTCGACGTTGAAGCGCTTCTTGTAGGCGTCGAGGAATTTCTTGGAAGCGGCCTGGGGAGGAATGCCCGCTTGAGAGCAGAGAAGCCCGTCCGAGGCTTCGCCCGCCAGCTCCTTCATCTTCTCGGTGCACGCGCCGTCGCCGAAGGAGAAGACGGCCTTGATGCCGAGCTCGCGCCCCTGCCGCAGGAGCGGCCCGCCGGTAGCGTCCATGCCGCCGTAAAAGACGGCATCGGGCCCTTCCCCCTTCAGCTTCGTGAGCACGGCTTTCCAGTCGGTGGTCTTGTCGGTTCCCTTTTCGCGCGGAAGCACCTTCACGCCCGCCGCTGCGAGGGTCTTCTCCACCTCGTTCGCCAGCCCCTCGCCGTAGGCGGTCGCGTCGTCGATCACGGCGACGACCTTGGGCTTCGCCGTCGAAGCGAGGTAGTTCGCGATCGCCGGGCCCTGCTGATCGTCGCGGCCGACCACGCGGAAGACGTTCTTGAAACCCTGCTCGGTGAGCTGGGGGTTCGTCGCCGAGCCGGTGATCATGGGGATCGGGGGATTGGCGGCGTTGTAGACCGCCGAGGCGGGTATGGTGACGCCCGAGTTGAGATGCCCGACGACGCCGGCGACCTTGGTGTCGACGAGTTTCTGCGCCACGGTCGTGCCGACCTTGGGATCGGCCTGGTCGTCGAACGACACCAGCTCGAACACCGCTTCCTTGCCGCCGATCTTTATCTTTTCCGCGTTCGCCTCTTCGATCGCCAGGCGCACCCCGTTCTCGTTGTCCTTGCCGAGGTGAGCGATGCCGCCGGTAAGCGGCGCTACGCTGCCGATCACCACCTCGACCTTCCCCGAGCCGAGTCCTTTCTTGTCTTCGCTGCAGCCGGAGGCGACCAGGGCGATCAACGCAAGGACGAGGAGACGGTGGCGGGTCATGACGGCCTCCGGAACTGATGGCGGTTGCTGACGGCGCTTACTTGACGGTCAGTATGAACTTCGCGAGCGTGTGCGCCTCGGCGTCGTCGACGGTCCCGTTCGGCGGCATCGGGATGGGTCCCCATGCGCCGGTCGATCCTCCCTTGATCTTGGACACGAGGTAGGCCTCGGCGTCCTTGCGCGATTTGTATTTCGCGGCGACGTCCTTGTACGCGGGCCCGATCAGCTTCTTGTCGAGCATGTGGCAGCTCAGGCAGGCTTTTTCCTTCAGCAGCTCCTGCGCGTCGGCGGCAAACGCTGCGCCGCTCGTGAGCGTCAGTGCAGCGGCGAATAGAACTTGCGATTTCATAGATTCTCCGGAGGGATGAAAAATTCGTGGGCCATGCTACTGGATTTTCGCGGGCTTGAAAACCGAATCGAGCAGGGACTCCAGGCGGCCGATG